>JAISIU010000123.1 GCA_031261885.1 Bifidobacteriaceae bacterium | reverse complement strand
AGCCCGAAGCTGCGGATGCCCGGCGTGTCGATGGCCCAGCCGCCGGCCGGGAGCGGCAGGGCCTCGGCGCCCGTCGACGTGTGCCGGCCGCGGCCCGTGACGGCGTTGACGCCGCCCGTGCGCCGCCCGGCCCCGGGGATCAGGGCATTGATCAGCGTCGACTTGCCGACCCCGGAATGCCCCACGAGCACCGAGACCCGCCCGGCCAACAGGCCCCGCATCTCCTCGAGCCCTGGCCCCGCGGCGGCATCGGGGGCAAGGGCCTGGGCGGTGTCGTCGGGCAGCTCGGTCGCCACGACGCGCAGGCCCAGCGGCTCGTAGAGCGCGCGCAGCGGGGCCGCGGAGGCGAGGTCCGCCTTCGTCAGGCACAGCACCGCGTCCATGCCGGCGTCGTAGGCCGCCGCCAAACACCGGTCGATCAACCGGGGCCGCGGCGGCGGCGAGGCCAGCGCCGAGACGACGACCAGCTGGTCCGCGTTCGCGACGATGACGCGCTCGGCCGGATCGGCGTCATCGGCGCTGCGGCGCAGCACGGTGCGGCGAGGCTCGACGCGCACGATCCGGGCCAACGTCCCCTCGTCCCCCGAGGTGTCTCCGACGAGCGCGACAAGGTCGCCGACGACGATCGACGTGCGCCCGAGCTCGCGGGCCCGCATGGCCGTGACGGGCGTCGCCGCGCGCGGATCCGGGGCCGCCGCGCCACGCGCGAAGCCTCCCGGAGCGTCAGCGGCACGCCCAGCGGCAGACGGCCGGCCGGCATCGTCCTCCCGGACGGGCCGCCCGGAAAACGCCGGCGACGCCGCACCCGAACCGGTCGCGCCGGCATCGGGCACTTCCAGAAGGCACGTGTACCGCCCGCGGTCGGTGCGGACCACGCGCGCGGCGACGGCCTCGGTGTGGGCGGGACGCCGCTTGGTGCGCGGCCGCGTCCGCCGGCCCGCGCGCACGCGCACGTCGTCCTCGTCGAGGTCGCGCCAGTTCCCGCGGCTCACGCGGTCTCCACGAAGCGGGCCCAGCGGCTCGGGAAGTCGGGAATCGTCTTGCTGGTGGTGCCGATGTCGCGGATCCGTACGCCGGGCACCGCGAGTCCGATGACGGCCGCGAACGTCGCGATCCGGTGGTCGCCGTACGTCTCCACGGCCGCGGCGTGGAGCGGCGCCGGGTCGATCGCGAGGCCGTCCGGCAGCTGCCGGACACGGCCGCCCAGCCGCGTCAGTTCCGTTTCGATGGCGGCCAAGCGGTCGGTCTCGTGGCCTCTCAGGTGGCCGATGCCGGTCAGGCGGCTCGGCGTGGCGGCGAGCGCCGCGACGGCGGCGAGGGTCGGGGCGAGCTCGCCGGCGGGGGTCAGGTCGAGGTCGGCGCCCGGGAACGGGCCGGGGCGGGCGCCGACGGTGAGGGCGCCGTGGGTGAGCTCGGCGCGGGCTCCGAACCGTTCGAGGTAGTGGGGGAGCAGTGCGCCCGGCTGGTTGGTGTGGGCGGGCCAGCCCGGCACCGTGACTGTGCCGCCGACGGCGAGGGCGGCGGCGAGGAACGGGCCGGCGTTCGAGAGGTCGGGCTCCGCCTCGAGATGGCGGCCGTGCAGTGGCCCGGTGACGGTCCAGGCTGGGGTGGGAGCTGGGGCCGGAGGGGCGGGGGTGACGGTGGCGCCGAAGTCGCGCAGGGCGTCGAGGGTCATGTGGACGTGCGGCATCGACGGCACCGGGCCGCGGGCCGCGACCGTGAGCGGGGCGGCGGCGCGCGGCGCGGCGATGAGCAGCGCGGAGAGGAACTGACTGGACGCGGCCGCCTCGACGGTGGCCGTCCCGCCGGGGAGACGGCCCCGGCCGTGCACCGTGAGCGGGAGGTGGCCGGGCGCGCCGTGCTCCTCGATGTCGACGCCGAGGCCGCGCAGGGCGTCGATGAGGCCGGCCATCGGCCGGCGGCGGGCGGCCTCATCGCCGTCGAAGCGCACGGGGCCATCGGCGAGGGCCGCGACGGGGAGGAGGAAACGCATGACCGTGCCCGCCAGGCCGCAATCGACAGTCGCGGGGCCGTGGATCGGGCCGGGCGTGACGTCGACGATCGGCCGGCCCGGGGTGCCGCCAACCTCAATGGAAGCCCCGAGCGCCTCAAGCCCCGCGGCCATGAGCTCGGTGTCGCGCGCGAGAAGCGCGCCCTCGAGCCTGGATGGGCCGTGGGCGAGGGCCGCCAGGACGAGGTAGCGCGCCGTGACCGACTTGGATCCGGGCAGCGTGACGCGGGCGTGGATCGGTCCGGCCGGGTGCGGCGCGGGCCACGGGTCCGTGTAGGCGGCGGTGGTCGTCACGCGGCCTCCGCCCGGGTCCGTGCGGGCGGCTGGCTGGTGGAGCCCCCCACTTACAGGTCCCCGAACGTGTCGCGGACCTGGTGGACGGCGTCGCCGGCGCGATGCAGCCCGTGGCGCACCTTCGCGCCGCGTTCGGAGCGCTTGGCGCGCTTGGCCTTGAGCCGGAGCCGTTCGCTGCGCGGCGTCCTCGGGCCAGCGGCGATCGCGAGGGCCGCGGCGAAGAGGGCGAGATGTTGGAAGAAACCGGCGGCCTTGGCCTCGCGCTCCTCGCCGTGGGCCCGCCAGAACTGGTAGCCGAGCGCGGTGGCGGGGGCGAGGATCGCGGCGGAGGCGGCTGCGGCGGCGCGTGGCGCGAACCCGAGTCCGACGGCGCCGGCCAGGCCCGTGAGGGCGGCGCCGGAGGCGCGCACGGCGAGCGTGGCGTCGATCTCGGTCCCCGTGGCCCGTTCGATTGGGTCGAGGATGGCGGCGGCGGAGTCCGCGTGGGTGGACGGGCGGCGGAGGACGGCGATGCCCTCGGCGGCCAGGACGGCCCCGACGAGCCCGCGGGAGAGGGTGCGGATCGGTCTCATGCCTCTTGTTTACTCCCTTGAGGCCGGTCGTGGGCGGCGGCGCGGGCCGCGCGCCTCTCCCAGTGTGGGCGTGAAGCTGCGGTTCGAGCGCGTGGGCGCGGGCCGGCATCGGGCGCGACGCTGTGGCGACGGCGTGTTTCCGGTAGAAATCGTTTGGGGATGGGTGGTTTCCCCTATCTCGGGTAGAGCGTTTTTGCGTGAGATTTGGCAAATCAGTTCGCTGCGGGCGAACATAGGACATGGCGAACCGACGCCCCATTCGCCCAGAGCTAGGATTTTGGACCAATGGAAGCGACTGACACTGCCTTGCTGACCGCCGACCTCGACGCCGACGCACCCGAGACCGTGGAGTCCGAACCGGTTGAGGACGTACGCGAGACGGAAACGGCTCTGGCCCGCGCCGCCCGGTTCGACCGCGACGCCCTCGTCTACATCGACCAGCTCTACGCGGCCGCGATGCGCATGACCCGGAACCCGGCGGACGCGGAGGACCTGGTACAAGAGACGTACGCCAAGGCCTTCGCGGCGTTCGGCCAGTACAAGCCCGGCACCAACCTCAAAGCCTGGCTCTACCGGATCCTAACGAACACGTTCATCAACATCTACCGCCGCCGGCAGCGCGAACCGCAGACCTCCCGCGCCGAACAGGTGGAGGACTGGCAGCTGGCCCGCTCCGCGAGCCACAGCTCCACGGGCCTCAAATCCGCCGAGGTCGAGGCGCTGGAGCGGCTACCCGACTCGGACGTGAAGGAAGCGCTCGCCTCACTGTCCGAAGAATTTCGCATGGCGGTCTACTACGCCGACATCGAGGGGTTCTCCTACAAGGAGATCGCCGAGATCATGGGCACCCCGACCGGGACCGTCATGTCGCGGCTGCATCGCGGCCGCGCCCAGCTGAGGCAGAAGCTTTCGGCGTACGCCGCGGACCGCGGCGTCAAGGTTTCACCCAAGCCCTGACCCGCCCCGACGTGGGCCGGGGTGTACCATGCACCCCAAAGCCCTGAGCGCCAACGAATTGGAGAACAGGCAATGCGAGCAGGCCACCCCCATGGCCCGGCCCAGACCGGGCCGCATGGAGCCATCGCTCCCGTCGCACGCTCTCTTGAGGAAGGAGCGCGCTGACATGGACGAATACATGAACCCCGAGATCGGTTCAGAGGAAGACCAGCTGACGGCACGTTTCCGCGCCGCGCTCAGGCGCGCCACGGCCGAACCGGCCCCCGCGCACCTCAGGCAGGCCGTCATCGAGCGGCTCGCGGAGGTCCGCGCGGAGATGGGGCTCGAAGCCGGGGCCATCTGACACCGCCCCAGACGCGGGACGCCGAAACGAAACGAAGGCGCCGTCCGGCCCTCCCTCGGGAGGAGTCCGGGCGGCGCCTCGGCGTATCGGTGGGGCCACGTGGGCCCCGCGGCCGCGGTGGCGGCCCCGCCTCTCAGGCGTTCGGCCGCTTGCCGTGGTTGGCGGCGTTGCCCTTGCGGGTGCGGCGCTTCCTGGCGCGCTTCGACATCGGTGACTCCTTTACGTGATCTCCCGGCC
>JAISIU010000052.1 GCA_031261885.1 Bifidobacteriaceae bacterium | reverse complement strand
ACGGGTGCGGCGCGCCGAACTCCGGCCACGTCACCGCGGCCATCACCGCCGCCGCGTTCAGCTTCATGGTGCACGAGCCGAGCGGGATCATGCCCCGGTCCAGCGCGTAATCGCGCGCCGCGAGCCGGTGCAGGTAGCGCATCATCGCCGTCTCTGAGTGGAACTCTGTGAACACACGGTGGGTCAGGAACGGCGTGCGCCTTTCCCAGGCGGCCAGGTCCGATGCCGCCCCACCGGCCGCGCTCGGCCCGCCGGCCGGTCGCCAGGCGGCCGGGTCAATCAGCGCCGGGTCGGCGCCAAACGCCTGGGCGGCTTTCCGCAGGTCATCCTCCGTCGTGGTCTCGTCGGTCGACAGGTAGACCCAGTCCGGGCCCGCGGCCCACACGTCGATCCCGAGGCCCTGGGCGGCCCCGCGCACGGCCGCGGACCGCCCGGGGGTGTGGACGGCCACGGTGTCGAACGACGGGCCCTCCCTGAGCTCCAGGCCCGCGGCCGTCAACGCCGCCACCAGGGCCCGGGCCTTGGCGTGCACCGCCAACGCGATCTGGGTCAGGCCCGCCGGCCCGTGCCACACCGCGTACATCGCGGCCATCACGGCCACGAGGACCTGGGCCGTGCAAATGTTGCTCGTGGCCCGCTCGCGGCGGATGTGCTGCTCACGGGTCTGGAGGGCGAGCCGGAAGGCCGGCCCGCCGTCGGCATCGCGGGACAGGCCGACCAGCCGGCCCGGCATCTGCCGCTCCAGGCCCTTGCGCACGGCCATGTAGGCGGCGTGCGGGCCGCCGAGGCCGAGCGGGAGTCCGAACCGTTGCACGGAGCCGATCGCGATGTCCGCCCCGAGCGTGCCCGGGGCCTCCAGCAGCGTCAGGGCCAGCGGGTCCGCCGCGACGGCCAGCAGCGCGCCGACGGCGTGCGCGGCCTGGGCCAGCGGCGCGAGCGCCAACAGCCGGCCGTCCGCGCCCTGGTACTGGACGAGAACCCCCGCCACGTCGGCCGGCACCGGGTCGGCAGCCGGGTCGAAGTCGACGAGCTCGATGCCGAGCGGCTCGGCGCGGTTCGCCAACACGGCCCTGGTCTGGCCGAACAGGTCGCAATCGACCGCGAAACGGGCCCGCTTGCCGCGGGCCGCCCGGTGGCACAGCGTCATGGCCTCGGCCGCGGCCGTGGCCTCGTCGAGCAGCGAGGCGTTCGCCATTTCGAGACCCGTCAGGTCCCGAATCATCGTCTGGAACGTGAACAACGCCTCCAGACGGCCCTGGGAGATCTCGGCCTGGTACGGCGTGTAGGCCGTGTACCAGCTCGGGTTCTCGAGAATGCCGCGCTGGATCACGGCCGGCAGGTGCGTGCCGTAATAGCCCATGCCGATCATCGGCTTGGGACCCCGGTTCCGGGCCGCGAGCCGCCGGAGGTCGGCCAGCACCGTGGCCTCGTCGGCCGCCTCGGGCAGGCCCTCGGGCAGGCCGGACCTCAGCTGGGCCGGCAGGGCCCGGCCGATGGCCGACTCGGCCGGCGCGAGCCCGAGCACCTCCCTAACGCGCGCCCGGCCGGGGGCATCCAGCCCGATGTGCCGGGCCGCGAACGAGCCGGGGACCGGACCGCCGGGAACATTCCCGCCCGCCGCACGGCCGGCATCGGGCGCTTTGCCCGCGGGCGTGTCCTGGTCCCCCTGGGCCGCGCTTCCGGCATCGGACGCGGGCGTCACTTGGCGGCCTCGACGAGTGCGGCGTACGCGGCGGGGTCGAGCAGGCCCTGGGCCTGGCCCGCGGGCTGGACCTCGAACAGCCAGCCGGCGCCGTACGGGTCCTGATTCACGGTCTCGGGCGCGTCAGACGCCTGATCGTTCACGGCCGTGACCGTGCCGGAGACGGGCGCGAACAGCTCCGAGACCGACTTGGTCGACTCGACCTCGCCGCACGGCTCGCCGGCCGTCACCTGGGCGCCGACCTCCGGCAGGTCCAGGTAGACGACGTCGCCGAGGGAACCCGCCGCGTGGTCCGTGATGCCGACGCGCGCCACCGGGCCCTCCGGGTCCTTGACCCATTCGTGTTCCGACGTGTATTTCAGATCGCTCGGGATTGGCATTGCCTTGGTTCCTCTCGTTTGCCGCCGGGCTCGGGCCCGGGTGGTCATGGATGGTGGTCGCGGCGGCCCGGCCGGGGCCGGCGCCGCGGGGCGGGACGTGGACTGACGTTGGTGGGACGTGAAGGGACGATGCCGTCTCAGGCGGCCGGGCGGGGCCGGCGGTAGAACGGCGGCCTGACCACGGTGAACGGCTGGACGCGGCCGCGCACGTCGACATCGAGCACGGTTCCCGCGGCGGGCTGGGCGGGGAAGGCGGCCGCGTCCACGTAGGCGAGCGCGACCGGGTGGCCGAGCGTGGGGCTCAGCGCGCCCGACGTGACGCGGCCCACCGCGGTCCCGTCCAGCACGACGGCGCAACCCTCCCGGGCCGCCCGTCGGCCGGTGCCGGACAGCGCGACGAGCCGGCGGCGCGGCGGCAGCGGCGCGCCGGCCGGGTCGACCAGCGCCGCACGGCCGACGAAGTCACCCTTGTCGAGCGCGACGAAATGCCTGAGGCCCGCGTCCCACGGCGTGGTCTCGCGGCTCAGCTCGTGCCCGTACAGGCTCATGCCCGCCTCGAGCCGCAGCGTGTCGCGGGCCGCGAGCCCGGCCGGCACCAGGCCCTGCGGCCGGCCCGCCGCCATCAGCTCTTCCCACAGCGCCACGGCCCGCTCCGAGGGGGCGGACAGCTCGAAGCCGTCCTCGCCCGTGTAGCCCGTGCGGGCCAGCAACACCTCGGTGCCGCCCGCCGTGCGCGCCGGCGCGATCCGGTAATAGCGCAGCTGATCGACCAGCGATCGGTCGGCGTCGCTGAGGATCTGCCGGACGATGCCGGGCGCGGCCGGGCCCTGCGCCGCGATCAGCGTGCGGCGCCCGGTCAGGTCCTTCAGCGCCACACTGAACGGGGCGAGCCGCTCCCCGAGCGCGGCCGCCACGGGCGCACGGTTCGCGGCGTTCGCGATCACGAGGTAGTGGGACTCGCCGAGCCGGTAGACGATCAGGTCGTCGATCACGCCGCCGTCCGGCGCCAAGATCAGCGAGTAGGAGGCGCGGCCCACATCCATGCCCCGGTAGCGGCCCGTCAGCGCCCTGTCCAGCGCCTCACCGGCACGGTCCCCGGCGACATCGAGCTGCGCCATGTGCGAGAGGTCGAACAGGCCCGCCGCCTCGCGGACGGCCTTGTGCTCGGCCAGTTCCGAGGTGAAGCGCAGCGGCAGCCGCCAGCCCGCGAACTCGGTCAGGTGCGCGCCGAGCGCGGCGTGGACGGAGGCGAGCGGGGATTGAAGCGGCGGCGGCGATGCCGGCGCGGTGTTCGAGGGGGAAGCGTGGGACGGCGAGGCGATGGGCGGCTGAGCGGGTGGGACTGGCATGCGGCGTTGTTCCGTTCTGGGGCGCTGGCGGGCGCCGCGACCTCCCGGGCGGTGGCCCGGGTGGCGTGACGCCACGGGGTTGAGTCAGTCCCATCTGTCGCTTGACCAGAGAGGTTCCCCGCGCCGCCCCAAGGACGGCCGCGGGTTGCACCGTTGGTGAACCGGCCGCCCGGAGGCGGTGCGGTTGCTTTCCAGAATGGCCGGCCGCGGCGGTGTCGGTGCCTGAGAGATTGGCGGGTTGTTGCTCCTACGGCGCCTCCCCCGCGTCACGCGGTGGAGGACTCTCCCGGCGCGGCCATGGGCCCAATGTTCAGTTGAGGCGGACCGCCGGAGCGGGAAACCCACCCCGTCGGCCACCGACTACTGTACTGGCTCCCGCCCCCGCCCGGGCCGGGGACCCGGCATCGGGCACGTCCCGCCCGACCCGTGGGACGGCATCGGGCGCCTCCCCCACCCAGCCGAACACCGTGCGCGCTAGCGGCCGACCTCCGCGACGGCCAGGGTTTTGCGGCCGCGGCGCAACAGCGCGAAACGGCCGCCGAGCAGGTCCTCGGGCGCGAGCCGCCGGTCCGGATCCGTCAGTTTCTCGTTGTTCAGGTAGGCGCCGCCCGACGCGATGGTGCGCCGCGCCGCGCCGCGTCCCTTCTCCAGCCCCGCGCCGACGAACAGGTCGATGACCAGCGGCGACGCCTCCTCCGGCAGGACGTGCGGCAGCCCCTGGACGGCCGCCTGGACCGTCGCCGGGTCGAGCGCGCGGAGGTCGCCCCCGCCGAACAGCGCGGCCCCGGCCGCCGTGGCCTGCTCGGTCGCGGCGCGGCCGTGCACGAGCGTCGTGACGTCGTCCGCCAAGGCGCGCTGGGCCTCGCGCCGCTCCGGGTGCTCACGCGTGGCGGTCTCCAGCGCCGCGATCTCCTCGGCGGACCGGAACGTGAACGTGCGCAGGTACTTCGCGACGTCCCTGTCGTCCGCGCCGAGCCAGAACTGGTGGAACGCGTACGGCGTGGTCATAGCCGGGTCGAGCCAGACCGTGCCGGACTCCGTCTTGCCGAACTTCGTGCCGTCCGCCTTCGTGATCAAAGGCGTGGTCATCGCGTGGACCTGGGCGCCCTCGGCGCGGCGGATCAGCTCGACGCCGGCCGTCAGGTTGCCCCACTGGTCGTTGCCGCCCGTCTCGAGGCAGCAGCCGTAGCGCTTGTACAGCTCCCGGTAGTCGTTGGCCTGGAGGACCTGGTAGGAGAACTCCGTGTAGGACAGGCCCTGGTCCGAGGCCAGCCGGACTTGGACCGTCTCCTTGGCCAGCATGGACGTCATGCGGAAGTATTTCCCGACGTCCCGCAGGAACGCGATCGCGTCGAGCTGGCCCGTCCAGTCGAGGTTGTTGACCATGCGCGCGGCGTACTCGCCCTCGAAGTCGAGCAGCGGCGCGATCTGGGCGCGGATCCGTTCGACCCAGCCGGCCACGACATCGCGCCCGTTCAGCTTGCGCTCGCCCGTCATCTTCGGGTCGCCGATCAGCCCCGTGGCGCCGCCGACGAGCGCGAGCGGCCGGTTGCCGGCCAGCTGGAGGCGGCGCAGCGTCAGGATCTGCACGAGGTTGCCGATGTGGAGGCTCGGGGCCGTCGGGTCGAACCCGCAGTAGTAGGTGATCGGGCCGTCGGCCAGCGCCGCGCGCAGCGCGTCGCGGTCCGTCGATTGCGAGATCAGCTCGCGGGCTTCCAGCTCGTCGATGATTTCGGTCACGGGACTTCAGGGCTCCTTCGGGTCGGTGGGCCGCCCCTCAGGGGCGTCGCTGTTATCTTTCCACGCCCGCGCCGCTGGGCCGGTGGGACGGATGGACGATGCCGTGTCCCCGGCTGGCGTGGCCGGGCGCGGTCGCGGTGGTGGGACCGCGTGGTTTTCGGGCGAGAGACGGTCAGGCCAGCCAGGGGGCGCGCCAGGCCGTGGACCAGGCGCGGGCCTGGGCCGCGGCCTTCCGGCAGGCCGCCAGCTGTTCGGCCACGCGGGCCGGGGCCGTGCCGCCGACCGCGTCGCGCGAGGCCAGCGAGCCCTCCAGGCTCAGGACCTGGCGGACCTCGGGGGTCAGGCGCGGGTCGACGCCGGCCAGTTCCTCATCGGTCAGGTCCCACAGTTCCACGCCGCGCGATTCGGCGACCTTGACGCAGCCGCCGGCGATCTCGTGGGCGTGGCGGAACGGGACGCCGCGCTTGACCAGCCATTCGGCGATGTCGGTGGCCAGCGCGAAGCCGCGCGGCGCGAGGTGGGCCAGCCGCTCCGTGTCGAACGTCAACGTCGCGACGAGTCCGGCCATCGCGGGCAGCAGCAGGTTCAGCTGGTCCACCTGGTCGAAGACCGGCTCCTTGTCCTCCTGCAGGTCGCGGTCGTAGGCCAGCGGCAGGCCCTTCAGCGTGGCGAGCAGGCCCGTCAGGTCGCCGATCAGGCGGCCGGCCTTGCCGCGGGCCAGCTCCGCGATGTCCGGGTTCTTCTTCTGCGGCATGATCGAGGAGCCCGTCGAGTAGGCGTCGTCGAGCCGGACGTAGCCGAACTCGGCCGTGGCCCAGATCACGATCTCCTCGGCGAGCCGGGACAGGTCGACGCCGATCTGCGCCGCCACGTAGCTGAACTCCGCGACCTGGTCGCGGGCCGCCGTCCCGTCGATCGAGTTGGCGACGGGCCCCGTGAAGCCGAGGTCACGGGCCACGGCCGCCGGGTCGAGCCCGAGCGTGGAACCGGCCAGCGCGCCGGAGCCGTACGGGGACAGCGCGGCCCTTTTGTCCCAGTCCGCCAGGCGGTCGACGTCGCGCAGCAGGGGCCAGGCGTGCGCCAACAGCTGGTGCGCCAACAGGATCGGCTGCGCGTGTTGCATGTGCGTGCGGCCCGGCATCGGCGCGTCCGGGTGGGCCGCCGCCTGGGCGGTCAGGGCGTCGACCACGTCCGCGACCTTGGCGGCCAGCCCGCGCGCCTCGACGCGCAGCCACATGCGCACCTCGGTGGCGATCTGGTCGTTGCGGCTGCGGCCGGCCCTGAGCTTGCCGCCGAGCTCGTCGCCGACCACCTCGATGAGGCCCCGTTCGAGCGCCGTGTGGACGTCCTCGTCATCGGGCGCGGGCCCGAACGTGCCGTGGTCGACGCGGGATTTCAACTCGTCGAGGCCGGCCTCCATGTCCGCCAGTTCTTGGCTGGTGAGCAAACCCGCCCGGGCCAGCACGCGGGCGTGGGCCTTGGACCCGGCGATGTCGACGTCCGCGAGCCGCCAGTCGAACTGCGTCGATTTGGAGAGCTGGGCCAGCGCGGGCGCCGGCCCGCCCTCGAACCGTCCGCCCCACAGCGCCATGGGCCGCGCCGCCCCGCCGTCGTTACCCGCCGCCTGGCCCATCTGTCGATTCCTTCCGGTGTGCCGCAATTGTCCCCCAGAGGCTACCGCGCCCACCGGCCGGACCCGACCCTCACAACGGTGACGCGGACGGCCACGCTCAGGCCGCCCGCCCGGGCCACGAGGATCGCGCTGCCCGCGCGGCGGGCGCGGACCTGGCCGCCGGCCGTCACCGTCGCGGTCCACACGGAGCGGGAGGTCCACGTCGCCTTCGCGCGGCGGCCGCTGGCCCTGATGCCGTAGGCCACGAGTTTGGCGGACGCGCCGACCTGGAGCGTCAGCCGGGTCTGCGCGGTGTGGAGACGGACCACCGGGTCGGCCGTCGCCGTGGGCGACGGCGTCGGTGACGGTGTGGCCGATGGCGTCCCGGGCGGGACAGTGGTCGCCGGGTGGGTGGACGAT
>JAISIU010000018.1 GCA_031261885.1 Bifidobacteriaceae bacterium | reverse complement strand
ACCCGGCATCGTCCACCCACTCCCAACGGACTTCCCGACCCAGATGGTCACGTCCAGACCCGAAATGCGACCAAACGGGCCAGCAAGTTCGAGGAACGGTAGCCTGGGAGCGTCGCGGCGCCCCGCGTCCCTTCGCCCATCTGATTGAGAGAAGGAACCGGCATGGCACAGGTCTTCGACGTCGCCGCCTACATCCTCGCGGCGGCGGGGCCCATGACGACGATGAAGCTGCAGAAGCTCTGCTACTACGCCCAGGGCTGGTCGCTCGCCTGGGACGAGGTGCCACTGTTCCCCGAGCCGATCGGCGCCTGGGCCTCGGGCCCCGTCGTCCCCGCGCTCCACGACAAACACCGCGGCCGGTTCAACCTTGAGCCCGGCGACATCGCGGGCGACCCGGAGGCGCTCACCGCCGAGCAGCGCGACACCGTCGACGCCGTGCTCGAGGCCTACGGCGGCCTCACCGGCCACCAGTTGAGCCTCAAGACCCACGAGGAGATCCCGTGGCTCCGGGCCCACGACCGGCAGGACACCGGCGGCGCCGACATCACCGTGTCGCTCGACGACATGCAGGAGTTCTTCTCCGGCCTCGCGGCCCAGCAGTAGGCGGCGCGCCGATGTCGAAGAAGCACATCAAGCATCAGGCCCCCGGGCCCGGGGGCCGGCGGCGGATCGCGAACCAGGCCGGGGCGCCGGACCGGCGCGTCATCCCCCGCCAGGGCACCGAGTCCATCGCGGCCCAGCCGTTCCGCTGGTCGGCCCGGCACATGGGCGAATGCCCGGCCGTGACCGGCACCACGTGGGACCTCCGGGGCGAGGCGGCCCACCAGATCCTGTCCCTGCTCGAGGACCTCACGGCCAAGACGTGGGCCGAGGTCATGAACCTGGCCTCCGGCGGGCACCGGCTCCACCACTCCGAGCCGGCCGACGGCCTGACCTCGCGCGGCGCGGCTCAGTGGTACATCAGCCAGGGCATCGAACGGGCCTACCGGCTGCGCGTCACGGCCCGGGCCCGGCTCTGGGGGTTCCGCCAGGGAGGCACGTTCAACATCCTGTGGTTCGACCCGGACCACCAGCTCCACGGCCTGCCCGCGCCCGGCGACCGCGGCAAGCAACGCCGCTGAGCCGCGCTTATAGGATGGGTACCTCACGCGGCCGGAACGACCGGCCGCACCGAAGGAGGCGCCCATGGCGTTCAGCGAGCGCATCGCCGCGCCGGCGTTCCGGCGCCTCGTCACCGATCAGGCCGGGGCGGCCGCGCACGTCGCGAACGGCGCGCTGGTCGGGTTCTCGGGCTTCACGGGCGCCGGCTACCCCAAGGCCGTGCCCGCCGCGATCGCCGCCCGGGCCCAGGCCGAGCACCAGGCCGGGCGGCCATTCCAAATCGGTGTGCTGACCGGCGCCTCGACGGCGCCCGAGCTGGACGGCGTCCTCGCGGAGGCCCAGGCCGCCTCCTTCCGCGCCCCCTATCAGTCCGACCCGACCATGCGGCGCGCCATCAACGCCGGGACCACCCGGTACAAGGACATGCACCTCTCGGCCCTCGGGCCGGCCGTGCGCGGCGGCGTGTTCGGCCCGCTCGACGTCGCCGTCGTCGAGGTCACGGCCATCGACCCGGACGGCCGCCTCGTCCCCTCCAGCTCGGTCGGCAACAACCAGACGTGGCTCGACACCGCCGAGGCCGTGATCCTCGAGGTCAACGAGTGGATGTCGCCGAGCCTCACCGGCATGCACGACGTCTACCGTCCCGGCCGCGCCCCGATCCCGATCAACGCCCCGGGCGACCGCATCGGCACGCCGTACCTGGACGTCGACCCGGCCAAGGTCGTGGCCGTCGTCGTGGCCTCCGGCCCGGACCGCAACTCCGCCTTCAAGCCCGTGGACGCCACGTCCCAGGCGATCGCCGCCCACCTCGTCGACTTCTTGACCGCCGAGCAACGCGCCGGCCGCCTGCCCAGCCCGCTGCCGCCGCTCCAGTCCGGGGTCGGCAACATCGCGAACGCCGTCCTGGCCGCGCTCGGCGCGTCCGGGCTCCGCGACCTGACGAGCTACACCGAGGTGATCCAGGACGGCATGCTCGGGCTGATCGAGCGCGGCGTCATGACGACGGCCTCCGCCACGGCCTTCTCGCTGTCCCCCGAAGCGGCGGAGCTCATGAACCAGAAGGCGGACTTCTTCCGCCGCCACATCGTGCTCCGCCCGCAGGAGGTCTCCAACTCCCCCGAGGTGATCAGCCGACTCGGCGTCATCAGCTGCAACGGCATGGTCGAGGCGGACATCTACGGCAACGTCAACTCGACGCACGTGTCCGGCAGCCGCATGATCAACGGCATCGGCGGTTCGGGCGACTTCACGCGCAACGCCAGGATCTCGACGTTCGTGACGCCATCGACGGCCAAGGGCGGGGCGGTCAGCTGCATCGTCCCGATGGTCTCTCATGTGGACCACACCGAGCACGATGTCGACGTCGTGGTCACCGAACAGGGCCTGGCGGACCTGCGCCGCCTCGCGCCGCGCCAGCGGTCCCGCGCGATCATCGCCCACTGCGCGCACCCGGATTTCCGCGACGCCCTCACCGATTACGTCGACCGGGCCGAGGCGGCCAGCGACCACCCCGGCCAAACCCCGCACCTGCTGCGCGAGGCCCTGTCCTGGCACGTCCGGTTCCAGGAGACGGGCTCCATGCTGGCCTGAGCGCCCGGCCGCGCGCGCCCCGAGGGGCTCACCCCACCTGGTGCAGCCAGCGCACGGGCGCGCCCGCGCCCGCGTAGCGGAACGGTTCGAGCTCGTCGTCCCAGGCCTGGCCCAGCGCCAGGTCCAGTTTGCGGCGCATCTGCGTCAGGTCCCCGCCGGCGTCGAGCGCGTCGCGGATTCGGTCCTCGGGGATCAGGTTGTTGCCGTGCACGTCGATGACGGCGTGAAAAATGCCCAGTTCGGGGGTGTGGCTCCAGCGGCCGCCGTCGCAGCCCTGCGACGGTTCCTCGGTGACCTCGTAGCGCAGGTGGGCCCAGCCGCGCAGCGCGGAGGCCAGCCGGGCGCCTGTGCCCTGGGGCCCCTGCCACGACAGTTCCGTGCGCAGGCAGCCGGGCGCGGCGGGCTGGTCCGTCCAGTCACAGGACACACGCGTATCCAGCACGCCACCGGCGGCCCATTCGACGTGGGGGGCCAGCGCGCGCGGCGCGGAATGTATGAAGAGCACGCCGCGTGTGATCACAGCGGTCATGATGGCCTCCTACTTCAATCGGTGAACGGTGAGGTGCGTCTTCCCCTACGACCTCGGTTCATCGACCGGGCGGAGCCCAACTGGGTCCACGGCGAGCGCGCGCGGCGCGCGGTTCCACAGTAGCGCATCCAGCGCCCCGGCTCGTCACAGATTGCGGACGGCGGCCATCGCTTTCTTGCGGACGGACCGGTCGAGCCGGTCCAGGTACAGGTGCCCGTCGAGGTGGTCGCACTCGTGTTGGAGGCAGCGGCCCAGCACGTCCGTGCCCTCGACCGTGATCTCGTTGCCGTCCAGGTCGATGCCCGTGACGCGCGCGTACCAGGAGCGTTGGCACGGAAACCACAGCCCGGGCACGGAGAGGCAGCCTTCGTCGCCGCCCTGCTTCTTGTCCGATAGCTCAACGATTTTCGGGTTCAGCACGTAGCCGAGCTCGTCGTCGACGTTGTAGGAGAAAGCCCGGAGCGACACGCCGATCTGGTTGGCGGCCAGCCCGGCGCGCCCGTCCATGTCGACGCTCTCCAGCAGGTCCTTGACCAGGGCCCGGACGCCGTCGTCGATCTTCGTGATCGGGTCGCACGGGGTGCGGAGCACCGGGTCGCCGATGATGCGGATGTCACGTATGGCCATGGGTTTATCTTTCCACGTCAGACGCGAGGCGGACTCCAAGCAGGGCGTCCGCCGCGCTCGCGAGCAGCGCGGACGGGTAGCCGCCGGCGGCCCAGCGGTCGAGCGCCTGGAGCGCGCGCGGCGTGTCGAGGTCGTGGCCGATGGCGTCCCTCACCTCGGCGAGCACGTCGAGTTCCGCGTCACTCGGCTTGGTACCTGGGAGTCCGATGCCGGCACTCACCGGAGCGGGACCGGGGCCGATGCCGTCGCGCCAGCGGGCGAGGCGCGCCTCCGCGGCGCGCAGCCGCTGGTCGGTCCAGTCGCTCTCGGCGCCATACGGTTCGGCCATGAGGGCGAGCCGGATCGCGGACGGGTCGGTGCCCCGGTCCAGGAGGTCGGAGACGAAGACGAGGTTGCCGAGCGATTTGCTCATCTTCTCGCCCTCGTAGGAGATGAGGCCGACGTGGGCCTGGACGCCGATCGGGGCGGCCACGCCCGTCAGGCCCCTGAGGTGCGAGGTGCTCATCTCGTGGTGCGGGAACACGAGGTCGGCGCCGCCGCCCTGGACGTCGAACGGCACGCCGAGCACCTGGGAGGCGATGACGCCGCATTCGATGTGCCAGCCGGGCCGGCCGCGGCCGAGCGGCGAGTCCCAGGCCGGTTCGCCGGGCCGTTCGGCCCGCCACAGCAGCGGGTCGAGCGGGTCACGCTTCCCGGCGCGGTCCGGGTCGCCGCCGTGTTCGGCGAAAGCACGAGCCATCGCCGCGGCGTCAAGCTCGGCGACGCTCCCGAAGTCCGGGTCCTGCGACAGGTCCGCGTACACGTCGGTGCGCGGCGCGGCGGGTGACCCGTCCCCGATGGCGGGAGGAACGGCATCGGCCGTGTTCCCGCCCGCCGGACTGCCGGCATCGGCGGCTTCCACCGGAACGCGATAGGCCCAGCCGCGCTTTTCCAGCGCGGCGACGGCCGCGACGATGTCGGGGACCATCTCGACGACGCCGAGCCAGCGGTTCGGCGGCAGGACGCGCAGGGCGGCCATGTCGCCGCGGAAGCGTTCGATCTCGCGGTTGGCCAAGTGCTGCCACGGCTCGCCGGTCTGGGCGGCGCGTTCCAGCAGCGGGTCGTCGACGTCCGTGACGCACTCGGCGAACGTGGTCTGAAGGCCGGCGTCGCGCCAGGCGCGCAGCAGGAGGTCGAAGGCCAGGTAGGTGGCGGCGTGGCCGATGTGCGTCGAATCGTACGGCGTGATGCCGCAGACGTAGAGCGCGGCGCGGCCGGCGGCGGCGTGCTCTTGGGAGACCGAGGGCCGGAGCGTGCCGTCCGCGTGGGTCAGGACCGGGATGGGGCCGCGGCCGGGGAGGGATGGGACAGGTGGGGCAGGCCAAGCGCGCATACCGGCGAGCCTACCGCGCGGCGCGGCCCGGCCCCCGCCCCTGTTGGGTGGGGGTGAGGATGCCAGGGACGTGTGACGAAAAAGGCGCAGAACCGGTCATTTCCCGCCGATTCGGCAACCCGTTTCGCGCGACGCTGAAAACCTTGTCGCGCCCGCGCGGTGTTCGGGCCGCTACCCCATCGGCGTGAACACGCCGCACAGCAGCAGCACGATCACGAGCAGGCCGGCGCCGACCCGGTAGGCGATGAACGGGCGGAACGAGTACGTCGAGACGATCTTCAGGAACGCGATGATGACGAAGTAGCCGACCACGAACGCGACGATGCCGGCCACGATGGTCGGCCCCCAGCCCGGGAACGAGGCCTCCTGCCCGCCCAGGGCCTTGGCCAGCTCGAACAGGCCGGAGCCGAACACGGCGGGCATGGCCAGGAGGAACGAGTAGCGGGCCGCCGCCTCGCGCGTGTAGCCCATCGCGAGGCCGGCCGTGATCGTGCCGCCCGAGCGGGAGACGCCCGGGATCAGCGCGAGCGCCTGGGCGCAGCCGTAGATCAGGCCGTCCTTCAGCGTGAGCTTCTCCAACGGTTTGACCTGGCGGGCGTGCTGGTCGAACCAGCCCATGATCAGCGCGAACCCGACGAGCATGCCGCCCGTGATGTACATGTTTCTCAGGTGCGTCTCGATGTCGTCCTGGAACAGGAGGCCCAGCACGACGATCGGGATCGAGCCGAAGATGATGAGCCAGCCCTCGGCCCCGTCCGGGTTCGGCTCGCGGCGGGCCACCGCGTGCCACCAGCCCCGCACGATCCGCACGACGTCGCGGCGGAAGTACAGGAGCACGGCCAGTTCCGTGCCGATCTGGATGATCGCCGTGAAGGCCGCGCCCGGGTCGGCGCAGCCGGGCAGGATCTGGCCGAAGATGCGGAGGTGCGCGGACGAGGAGACTGGCAGGAACTCCGTGAGGCCCTGCACCAGGCCCATGATGAGGGCCGCCCATAAACTCACCTCGGCAGGCTACCTTCCGTGCGCTGGCCCATCCCGTAACCTGGCCGTATGGAATATCGGGCCGTCGGACGCACCGGGCTCCGGGTCTCCGCGCTCGGGCTCGGCACGATGACGTGGGGCCGCGACACCGACGAGGTGGACGCGACGGATCAGCTGGCCGCGTTCACGGAGGCCGGCGGCACGCTCGTCGACACGGCCGCATCCTACGGCGGCGGCGCGGCCGAGGACCAGCTCGGCCAGTTGGTCGGGCCGCGCGGCGTGGCCCGGCGCGAGGACCTCGTGATCTGTACCAAGGCCGGTGTGCGCCAGGTCGGCGAGTCCTCCCGCGTCGACGCCTCGCGCGGCAACCTGCTCTCCTCGCTCGAGGGGTCGCTGGACCGGCTCGGCACCGACTGGGTGGACCTGTGGCTGGTCCAGGACCCGGACCCGCACACGCCGCTGGCCGAGACGCTGTCCGCGCTGGAGATCGCCGTGCGCAGCGGCAAGGCCCGCTACGTGGGCCTGTCGAACCACGCGGCCTGGACCACGACGCTGGCCGCCGCCCGCCTCGACACCGCGGGCCTGGAGCTGGCGGCCGCCGAGATGGAGTATTCGCTGCTGGAGCGCGGGATCGAGCGGGAACTGTTGCCGGCCTCGGGGGCGCTGGGCGCCGGGGTGATCGGGTGGTCGCCGCTGGGCCGCGGCGTGCTCACGGGCAAGTACCGGCATTCGATCCCGGCGGATTCGCGGGCCGCCTCGCCGCACCTGGCGGGGTTCGTGCAGCCGTACCTGAACTCCCGGGCGGGGGCCGTGGTCGAGGCCGTGGTCGCGGC
>JAISIU010000191.1 GCA_031261885.1 Bifidobacteriaceae bacterium | reverse complement strand
CTTGTGCGGGGGCCAGGCCCCCGCACCCCGGCCGGGGGTCAAGCCCCCGGACCCCCTCGTAATCTCCTTCACGTATCAACGTCTGGTCATTCAGTGTGTGGACTGGAGACGGACGAGTGCGTTCGAGGGTCGCTTCGCGACCGTCTCGGACCCTGGTCCGCGGTGCTTGTGCGGGGGCCGGGCCCTCGCACCCTCCTTTGAACCAAGACGCTTGAGAATTGCCTCTGCGCCCGTGGCACAGTGCGTTTGTGCGCTGCGTCAACCGGGGGAGTCGGCGTTGGCTGTGCCGCCGGGGTCGCCGGTGTCGGGTACCTTGCGGTGTCCTGAGGTGGGCGCTCGGGTGACGATCAGGTTGGTGGAACCAGCCGGAAGGACCGCGGCCGGCACGACATGCCGGGACCCAGTGCACGAGGTCCAAACCGTCTGGCCGGTTGTGGACTGGCGTGAGACTTTCCACCCATCGCGATGCTTGGCGCGGTGGTGCGTGCGGCACAACACATGAAGATTCGAGGCGACGGTCTGTTCGCGCGCCGGTGCCAGACCATTGAAGCGCCTGACGTGGTCGATGTCGCAGCGGGTGGCGGGCACGTCGCAGCCCGGGAACCGGCAGAACTGGTCGCGGACCATCACGACGGTGCGGAGCAGGGGCGACGGGATGTACGTGTCGCTGGCCAGCGTCTCACTCATCCACGTGTGGGGGGCGTTCGCGCCTTCTGGCGTCCCAGTCCAGAGCCCTTCGGCGCCTGAACCGGCGGGTCCCTTGGCGTCGATACCGGCGCTGGTCCCGGCGGCGGTCCCGGCGCCGGGCGTGGCCGCGGCTCTCACGGGCCTGTTCGGTTCCCCGGCCGTGCGCGGCGCCTGCTGTGTGCCGGGTGTTGCGGCATTGCCCGGTGTCTTGGTGGCGCGCGGCGCCACGGCGATTAAACGGCCGCTCTCGGGGTCAACCGTGATGGGATGGCTGCCCTGTTCGGCGACCAGGCGCCTGACCTCTTGCGGCGCCACCTGCCCGCCAGGCTTCCCGACAATCCAGCCCGGCGGGCACGGAGACGGATGTGGCCCGGTGCCGGAACACACTGCGGCGTCCGGTGCCACGATGAGCATCTCCCCGCCGCTGCCCCGCCTGCCCGAGGCCGGTCGCGGCGCTGATTCGTCAGCCGCCGGGACCAGAAGCGGGGCATCCGCCGGAGCCAGCGCGAGCAGTTGGTCGCGCAAGATGTCGGCCTGGCGCTGGTTGAAGGTCCGGGCGTCGCTCGCGGGGGCCGCCTTGGCGGCCCGGTCCAAGCGGCTCATGATCGCGTGAACATCGAGGTCGCGCAGCCGGGCCTTGAGCAGGCTCATGCCGTCCTCGCCGGCCTCCACGAAGACCGTGCGTTTGTCGAAGGCGGACCGCCGGCGGGTTTCGGTCACGGCGGGGTCCGCTTGGTTGGCCAGGTGGCGTGTGAACTGGCGGGCCTGCCAGGCCGAGCCGTGGCGTACGCTGGCGGCTGCCTTGCTCAGTACCAGCGTGCGGTTGGCCTCGTTGAGCCCGTCGCAGCCGTCAATGAGGGCCGCCGCCTTGGGGCCTGACAGCGTCCCCTTGTCCAGTTCCTGCCGCAGCTCCGGGGATGTCTGTGCCGCGGCCCCGACCTCCGCGGACCGCTGTGCCTCTTTGAGGCTGGTGCCCGTGACGGCCGCGAGTTCGCGTGCCGCGGCCTTCCTTCCGGTGGGCCCGGCGTGTTCGTCACAGGTGTCGAGCAGGTGGGCGGCGACGCGGCTGGCGAGCCCGTTGGTCCGGTTGGCCACCTGGGTGAGCAGTGCGGCAAGTTGGTTGAGGTCGCCGCGCGAGAGCTGGTCCAGCTGGTCCATGAGGCCTTCCAGCGTTCGCAGGCATTCCCAGCCGCGCCCGCCGCCCGCCGCGAGGCCGCGCAACGCCGCGCCGGCACGGGCGGCGCCATCGACCGCCCCGCCCGTGTGCTGCCCGCGTTCTGGGCCTCCCAACAACGTCATGCCGCCATCGTTCCCAAGACCACTGACAAAAAAAGCCTCGATCCGCGCCCCTTCGCGCCCAAACCACCCAAATTGCAGCCGCCGGCCTGCCCTTTCTGCGCTGCGTGAACACCCATCGCGGAATCGCCCGCGGCAGTCGCCGCCGGCGTCTCGCTGACATGGCGCCGTAGTTTTCGGGGCATTTTTCACCACTCGCCCGGGCCGCCGGTGCTACATTGAAAAACGTCGCCCCGCCGGGGCGGCATCCGGAACCGAGCTATGGAGGGCTTCGGTGCCGGAGTCCCTGACTGGGCATGCCCCGAGCTTTGGTGCCCACGACCCCATAACCTGATCGCGCCTGATCGTCTGACACTTTGGTCCCTCATGCCCCCAAACCTCTTTCCGGAGGTTTCGATGAAGAAGCAAATTCACTATGTGGTGACGGCGCTTTGCGCCCTCGCCCTGTGCCTCGGCTTGGCCCCGGCACTGACCAGTTCCGCCCATGCCGCTGATTCCCAGGCGTTCCAGCCCGGGAAGGTGGTCGATGTTGTCCTGAGCACCGGCGCCGGGCCGTGGGGCGGGCACGTGGTCCACCTCATGAACGGGTGGAGCACCAACTATGGGCTCCAGGACTCCTACCTGCCGCAGGTCGCGTTCGGTGATTCTTACAACCAGGACTCGATCATGCAGGTCAACGGCCAGACCGTCTACTGCATCGAGCCCGGCGTCAACTACGCCTCCGGCGCGACCGAGAGCCCCGTGGCCGATGCCGACACTCCCCAGATGTGGCAGCAGTACAGCGACATCATGGGCGGCACGCTGAGCGCTGCCCAGCTTCAGCAGTACATCGGTCTGATCCTGGAGTACGGGTACACCAACGCCATCCAGACCACCGCGTACACGAGCGAGGCGGGCAAAGTCCTGGCGGGCAAGGCGCTGGCCACCGGCCTGACGAATGACAACATCGCGGAGATCATCGCCACCCAGATGTTGGTCTGGGAAACCGTTGTGGGCCAGCGCGGCCCAGGTTTCGCCTACATCCCAGCCACTGACGACGCCCAGAACGTCACCGACGCCGAAGGCCTCGACCAGCACATTCTCAGCGCCCAGATCACGGCTTGGTACAACACGATCCAAACCGAGGTCAAGGACGCCACGGTGCTGCCGAGCTTCGTCGGCTCGGCGACCCAGCTCACCTGGAACGCCCAGACATCGACCTACCAGGCCACGTTGACGGACACCAACGACGTGCTCGGCAGCTTCCCGGCCAGTGATTTCACGGCGTCGCCAGCGGTCAACCTCGCGATTGACGGCGACACCCTGACGGTCAGCACACCGACTCTGACGCCCGCGATGCTGGATGGCATCACGGTCACGGTGAAGAAGACTGTCCAGCGCCAGGCCACGGTCATCTGGACCAACGGTGATTCGCCCGTCAGCCCGTCCGAACATCCGACGGGCACGGACGCGAATTGGCAGAAGGTCGTGGGCGCCGGCGGGAACGTCAGCAGCGCGCTGACCGGCAGCTTCACGCTGACGGTGCCGTCCTATACGGTGCCGGTGGCCAAGCAGATCGTTGATCCGCAGGGTTATGGCATCAGCAAGCTGGATGGTTTCAGCTTCACGTTGAAGAACGATGATGTGGCGTCGATGACGGAGTCGGAGACGAGCAACGCCAAGGGCGTGGCGAGTTTCGACAAGCTGCTCCCCGGCTACACCTACACGATCACCGAGGCGCAGATCGCCGGCTATGAGGGCAAGCCCTTGTTCCTGTCCGATCCGATGACGGTGGCCATCGCGAACGATGGCACGATCACGGAGGCCGGGAACACGTACGCGGCCGGCAGCCCGATCCCGTTCGTCAACACGTACAACCCCGTGCTAGAGACCGAGACGGCGTGGGCCGGGTGGACCACCGATCAGGGCGCCAAGAAGAAGCCGGGCACGTTCCAGCGCTGCGGCGGCAAGAACACGGTCAAGGACACGGTCTCCCGGACCTGCCAGAGCTCGTGGTCGATGGCCGTGGACATCCCGGCTCAGGGCACGTCCAAGACGGTCGACATCGTCATGGGCCAGAACAACGTCATCGGCCAGCTCGCCGCGACCGACACGCTGGGCACCGCGACCATTGACCTGGCCACGTTGCGGGGTCTGTTGAACCAGACGGCCAAGATCAACACGGTCCACTTCGAGACGGGCACGTCGGTCAAGGACTTCCAGAAGGGTCCGGGCCAGTTCAGCCTGACCAAGGACGTGGTCCCGGTCGCCGGTTCGGATGGTTCGGAGTTCGAGCTGCCGTTCACGGCTGGTCAGTCGGGCGCGACGATGTACGCCGCGCATTTCGAGATCGGATGGGACGCCAACTGGGATTACCTCGAGTCCTGGCTCGCCCAGAACTGATCCGTTCAACGGCCGCGGCACGGCCGGTTAACTGAACAATCACCAATGAGACACGGTTGGCGCCTCGTCCGCCTGGGCGGGGCGCCAACCGTTTTCGTTCCCCGGCGCACGATGCCGTCACACCGGTGCCCGAGGCCGTCACACCAGTCCGGAGCCGCACGGCGGGGCCGGGCGGGCCGCTCAGTCGGGGTGTTCAGTCCGGGCGGTCGGTCCAGTCCTGGGCCGTCAGCGCCTGGACTTGGCCGGCCTCCGCGGGCAGGGCCGGGGCCTCCAGGCCGCTCGCGTCGAAGCCGTCGAACCGCCGGGCCGCGGCGAACACGCGGCGCTCCAGCGAGCCGACCATCCGGTTGTAGCTGGCCACGGCCTTGCCCAGGTCCGAGCCGAGGCGGCCGACGTGTTCCCCGAGCTTGCCGAGCCGCTGGTAGAGCGTGCGGCCCAGCTCCAGTAGCTCGCGCGCCTGGTCCGTGACCGTGGCCTGCCGCCAGATGGTCGCGATGGTTTTCAGCAGCGCGAGCAGCGTGGACGGTGTGGCCAGCGCGACCCCCTTGCCGAGCGCGTAGTCGAGCAGTGTGGGGTCCGCCCTGAGCGCTTCGCCGAGCAGTGCCTCCGTCGGGATGAACATGACCGTGAACTCCGGGCTGGCCTCCAGTTTCGCCGGATAGTCGCGCCCGGCCAGCTCGTCCACGTGGCGCCGCACGTCCCTGGCGTGTTCGGCCAGTAGCCGTGCCCGTTCGCCTGGGCCCGGTTGGGCCGCGTGTGCCCCGGTCGGGCCCGCCGGACTGGTCGTTTCCGCCCAACCCGGCCGGCCGGCATCGGACACGGGCCCGCCCACGGAACCGTCCACGCGGCTGTCCGCCGCTTCCCAACCCGGCCCGCCAACATCGGGCGCGGACATGGCGCGCAGGTAACTGGCCATCGGCACTTTCGCGTCGATGACGATCGACTTGCCGCCCGGCAGGTGGACCACCGCGTCCGGCCGCCCGCCGGGCAGCCGTTCCTGCTCCTCGAAGTCGATGTGCGGGGTGAGCCCGGACAGTTCCAGGACCCGGCGCAGCTCCATCTCGCCCCATTGGCCGCGGGCCGAGGTGGTGCGCAGCGCGCCCGCCAGCTGGGAGGTTTGGGTCCGGAGCTCGCGGTCCGTCGCGGCCGCGCCCCGGAGCTGCTCCTCGAGGCGGCCGTACTGGTCCGTGCGGTCCCGTTCCAGCCGTGCGACGTACGCCTCCACCTGGTGCAGCTGTTCCCGGAGCGGTCCCAGCGCCCCGATCACGTCCGCGTCGCGGCGGGCGTGCTCCCTGAGTTCGGCGTTCTCCGCTTCCCGGCGCCGCGCGGCCCCGACCTGTGCGGCCGCGGTTTCGCGCCGGGCCGCGGCCCGGGCGCTCGCGGCCAGGTACCCGATGACGGCGCCGGCCACGAGGCCGCCGATCACGCCGATCACGATCCATATTCCGAACATGTCGTCACCATCCCACGGACGTGTGACATAAATGCGCCACCGCACCCGGTAGCCTTGAAACCGGACGCCCCCAAGCCGTACCGACCGACCTGACCGCGTCGACCCAACACACAGGTGGAACAGGTGGAACAAACGCAACCGACCATGCAACAGCAACAACCCGCGGAACCTCAACGGCCGCAGGACGCCCAACCAGCCCAGGCCCAAGCCCAACCGGAGGCGGCCAAGCGCACCAGGCCGCGCATCAACAAGCGGCGCATCGGCCTGGTCGCCCACGACAACAAGAAGTCCCAGCTTCTCGACTGGTGCAAGTTCAATCGCGGCACGCTCTCGCACCACGAGCTGTGGGGCACCGGGACCACGGGCGCGATGATCGAGCGTGAGCTGGGCCTGCCGGTCCATGCGCTGCTGTCCGGTCCCGTGGGCGGTGACCAGGAGGTCGGCGCGATGATCGCCGAGAACCGGCTCGATGTGCTGGTGTTCTTCTGGGATCCGTTGCAGCCGCAGCCGCATGACCCGGATGTCAAGGCGTTGTTGCGCCTCGCCACGCTGTGGAACGCGCCGTACGCCTGCAACCCGTCCACGGCGGACCTGCTCATCTCCTCGCCGTTGTTCGGCTCGGATTACCAGTGGACCCGTCCCGATGTGAAGCCGCGCGACTGGGGCGACTGACAGTTCATTATTCGCCGTGGCGGCGGGCCGGTGTCCGATGCCGGAGCTTCCGCTGGGCGGACAAGCGCACGATGGCGGACCTCACCTTTCCGGGTGGGGTCCGCCTTTCGCTGTAGACACCCCACATCACCAGCCCTGGTGGTGGTCGCGGTCCTGGCGGCCTTTGGTGCTGCCCCAGCGGCGACTCATGTCTTCCTCGTGTTGGCGGGCCTCGCGTTCGCCGAGGCTTTCGCCGCTGAACAGGCCGCCTTTGCCCTTGCGGCGTCCCAGCATGTAGCCGGCGGCGGCCGCGGCGGCCATTTTCCCGAACGACGGCCCGGCTGGCGCCGGTGTCGCGGGGGCCGGCTGTGGACCGGGTGCGGATTCGCGCGCGGGGCCTGTTGCGGGCTGGACGTCGGTGAAGATAGTCGTGCCATCGGGGCCGCGGTTGGCTTGGATGCGTTTGCCGCCGACCCCTTGCTGGATGATCCGGTATTGGAGCGCGCGGGATTCGCGGCCCGTCAGGGGCACGCCCGGTGCCAGGGCCGCGCGGAGCTGGGCGAACGGGCCTTCCTCGAGGAAGGCGAGCGGCCCCGTCGGGTCGCTCGCGTAGTCGAACGGCGCGCTGGCGTCCGGCGGTCCGTAGAGCATCGCGAAGCACAGGAAGTCGGGTGATTTGGTGGCGGGCAGCAGCCGGTCCGCCATCGGGATGAAGGCCAGATTCAGGCTTTGCCGGTCGGTGATGACGTGGAACATGACGGTGTGGTGGTCCGGCATCGCGATGAGCAGCCCGTCGGGCCAGCTCGTGATGCCGACGGAGGCGAGCAGCCGGTCGAAGATCAGCATGCGGCTGGCGCCGAGGTTGTCGTCGCAGGTGAACACGTGGACGGCGGTGGTGGGCCGGTTCTTCAGGGCCGGGACCACCTCATGCCTAGGTTGGGGAAGCGATTCGAGCCGGTCGATGGCGGCCCAATACTCGGCGCGCCAGGCGCCCGGTCCGCCGATTTGGTCCTCGTTGGTGACGAGTTCGGCGTGCGTGCCGTCCCACAGTGCGGCCTCGACCGTGATGCCGCAGCCCACGTCCTTGCCGTAGGGCGGGTTGGGTGGTGTGCCGCCTTCCGTGTTCCAGCAGTGCACCATGGGGAGCAGGAGGCTGCTAGTGGGGGCATTGGGTGTGGAGTCGGTTGCGGGCGAGTGTTCCGGGAACAGGCTCATGCGGCCACGGTAGTCCACTGTCTTCCGTTGTGTGGAGCGTTCCCCGGTGGGAGCGCACGATGCCGGCTGGCTGGGTCGGGGGGCGCGTGGCTCGGCTTTCGGGCGAACTGGGCTGAGTATTACTACGCGACCTGCGCTGACATGATGGCGGGCGCGGTGGGTGCAGGAGTAATTTGCGAATGTCGCCTCTCGCCTGTTTCCCCTCGAAACCCCTCGATTTGCGCGCTGAGGCGTACTGCTTGATGACGGTGCGCGGCCCGGTTCTCGCGCGCTGCCCGTGACCGATGGGATAGATCATGCGTTTTCCGCTGACTCCGACAGATGAGATGGGTACGAATAGTCCAGGGCGCGCGCCCCGCGCGGTTGGCGCTGCGTGCGTGACTGGCCACCGGCGGTGGGCCAGGTTGGTCGCCGTGACGGCCGGGGTGGCCGTGGCCTTGGCCGGCGCCGTGGTGGGCGGTGGCGCGTCGCGGCCGGCCCAGGCGGCGGATGCCACTTTCGGGGCGCTGCCGGTGGTGCCGTTCTTTTCCGAGGTGCGGTCAGTCGCTGCGACCGACGGTGCGGTGTGGATCAATGATTCGCTGGCTTTGCGGGAGTTCACGACGAGCGGCGACCCACGGCAGGTCGCTGCCGTGACGGTTGGCGCTGACGATAATTTCTCGGGGCTCGCGTTCGACGCTGCGGGTCGGATCTGGACGGCTGACCAGTCCCAGCACACGGTCATCGCGTTCCCGGCCTCAAGCTCCGGTTCTCTCACGGCGGCCTCTGCCACGGGCCGGATCAGCGGCTTCGTGGATCCGGTGGCGGTCGCCTCGGATGAGGCCGGTGATTTGTGGGTGGCGGATGAGGGCGCGGGCATGGATGCGGTGTTCGAGTTCCCTGCCGCCAAGGTGGCGGGCGGCATCCTGTCGTTGGCCGATGCCTCGATGCGGATCGCCTTCGGCACAGAGCTGCCCACCGCACTGGCCGTGGGCGGTGACGGCACGTTGTGGGTGGCCGCGGGCAGTGG
>JAISIU010000158.1 GCA_031261885.1 Bifidobacteriaceae bacterium | reverse complement strand
CGTTGCACGGCGCCGGGGAGTCGGAATCCGGTGAAATCACCCACTGGCCCGGCGGCAACGCGCCAATCGCCCCACCCTCTGAGGGCGGGGGTTGGTCAGGGAGAGCCGCCGCCCAGGCGAAACACCGCCACTGGCCATTCCGTGCCCGCGGCCGGCGCGCCCGGCCCGGCGCCACGCCCACCCGCGCCGTCACGGTCGGGCTCGTGCCGTCCCAACCCGGCGACCTGTTGAGCCTCGGCGCCGTGGCCGCCGAATGCGAGGCCGCGGACCGCCGCGCGGCCGCGCCGCCCGGCACGGCCGCCGCCTTGCTCGCCTCCCTCGCGCCCGGCGTCCCCGCCGGCCGCCACCCGCATGACCTCTCCGAGGGCCAACGGCTCGCGCTCGCGCTCGCGGTCCAGCTGGCCGCCCGCCCCGACGCGGTCCTGCTCGACGAACCGACCCGCGGCCTCGACTACCTCGCCAAGGCCCGCCTCGCCGCCCAGCTCCGTTCCCTCGCGGACCAGGGCCGCGCCGTGCTCGTCGTCACCCATGACGTCGAGTTCGCCGCCGAGGTGGCCGACGACGTCCTCATCATGGCCGGCGGCCGCCTCATCGCGTCCGGCCCCGCCGCCCACGTGCTGGCCGCCTCCCCGGCCTACGCCCCGCAGGTCGCGAAGGCGCTCGCGCCGCTGCCCTACCTGACCGTCGGCCAGGTGCGGGCCGCGCTCGGCGTCGCCGGCCCAGCGGGCCCGCCCGCCCCAACCGATCCCGTCGGCACCACGGCCCCGGCCGTGCCCCGGGACGCGCCCGTCCAGGGCGGCGGTGCCCGATGACGTCGCTCACCACCCGCTGGCGCCGCACCGGGCCCGCTTTCCCGCCCGGCCGCCGCACCGGCATCGGCCGCCCCCACACCCAACCCTCCGTGCGGACCGCCCGGCCACGCTTGGACGCGATCCGCCTCGGACCGAAGTCCGCCGCCGTGATCGCGGCCGCCTCCGTCATCGGGCTCGCGCTGCTGTCCTGGCCGCTGTGGATCGCGTCCGGCCCCGCCACGTCAAGCGGTACCGGCGCGGCCGTGTCCCAACCGCCGGACGCCGTCTCGATCGGGCTGCTGGCCGCGCTGCTGCCGCTGCTCGTCGCGCTCGTGATCGCCACGCTCTCGGAGCACGGCATGGACACGAAGGCGCTCGCGATGCTCGGCGTGCTGTGCGCGGTCGACGCCGCGCTGCGCCCGCTCGGGGCCGGCACGGGCGGGGTCGAGACCGTGTTCTTCCTGCTGATCCTCGCGGGCCGCGTCTTCGGCCCGGCCTTCGGCTTCACGCTGGGCGCGCTGTCCTTGGCCGTGTCCGCGCTGCTGACCGGCGGCGTCGGGCCGTGGCTGCCGTTCCAGATGCTGATCTCGGCCTGGATTGGGCTCGGCGCGGGGTTGCTGCCCCGGCGCGCGCGCGGCTGGCGCGAGATCGTGCTGCTCGC
The DNA here is from genome assembly GCA_031261885.1 of Bifidobacteriaceae bacterium. Taxonomy (GTDB): domain Bacteria; phylum Actinomycetota; class Actinomycetes; order Actinomycetales; family WQXJ01; genus JAISIU01. The sequence goes on along the minus strand of JAISIU010000158.1, from coordinate 1,554 downwards.
GGTCTACGGGGCGGTGGCCGGGTACGCCTTCGGGGCGCTGATGAACCTGTGGTTCTGGCCGTTCCTCGGCGGCACGGCGGCCGGGACGACGGCCTCGATCGCGTACGCGCCGGGTGCGCCGCTCGGCGCCGACCTCGGCCGTTTCCTGCTGTTCTCGCTGGTCAGCTCCGGCGCGTGGGACACGGTGCGGGCCGTCACGAACGTGGTGCTGATCGCCGCCGTCGGCCCCGCCGTCCTCGCGCTGCTGCGCCGCGCCCAGCGGCGAGCCGGGTTCGTGCCCGCGGTCCCTGAGCCCGCGGCGCCGCAGCCGGCCACGCCCTCTCAGGCCACGTCCTCCCAGGCCGCGCCCGCTACTCCTCTTCCTTGAGCCGTTGCGAGATCACCTGGGTGACGCCATCGTCCCGCATCGTGACGCCGTAGAGCGCGTCCGCCACCTCCATGGTCCTCTTCTGGTGCGTGAGTTGCGGTATGACATGTGAGTTGTATGATAGAACTGTTGTATTTGGGTGCGGTCACCGCGCCGCCCCTGTCGCGCGCGCCCACCATTAAGGGGGAAATTAGAGAGAGAGGAACCACTCTTGGCTCCACAAAAATGGCTGGTCGACACGACCATGGTCGACGACTTCATAGGTCAGCTCGACGACGACTCATACACGCAGCTGTACGCCGCGCTCGAGCTGTTGGAGGACATGGGGCCGGCGTTGAAACGTCCGATCGTCGGTGAGGTCCAGGGATCGAAACATCACAACATGCGTGAGCTGAGACCCGGCTCGAGCGGAAGATCCGAGATCCGGGTCATTTTCGCTTTTGATCCCCAGAGGCGGGCCGTCATGCTCGTCGCGGGCGACAAACGGGGCCGGTGGAAACGTTGGTACGACAAGGCGATCCCTCTCGCTGACCGCCGCCTTGACCAACACCTCGCGGCATTGACATCGAAGATTGAAGACGACAAGGAGAAAACTCATGGACAGCGCGACGACAAAATGGGCCAGACGTCGTCCGGTCGATCGGGAGGCCGTCGACGCCGCTAAGGTCAAGATGCTGGGACAGGTCAGGGCTTGGCGGTTGCGTGAATTGCGCGAGGCCGAACAGCTGACCCAGGTCGAGCTCGCCGAAAAGGTTGGCGTGTCGCAGAACCGAATCTCCAGGATCGAGAACGGCGACATCAGCCATACCATGGTCGAGACGCTACGCAAGCTGATTGACGGCTTGGGCGGTCGGCTCGTGATCCAGGCATCATTCGGAGACGAGAACTACATCCTCGCTTAACTGTTCGCGGTGGGTTCGTGCCCGCGGTCCCTGAGCCCGCGGCGCCGCAGTCGGCCGCACCCTCCCAGGCCACGTCCTCCCAGGCCGCGCCCGCTACTCCTCTTCCTTGAGGCGCTGCGAGATCACCTGGGTGACGCCATCGTCCCGCATCGTGACGCCGTAGAGTGCGTCCGCCACCTCCATGGTCCTCTTCTGGTGCGTGATCATGAGGATCTGCGAATGCTCCCGGAGCTCCCCGATGATGTCGAGCAGCCGCCCCAGGTTCGTCTCGTCGAGCGCGGCCTC
>JAISIU010000171.1 GCA_031261885.1 Bifidobacteriaceae bacterium | reverse complement strand
TCCTCAACGACGCGAAGGCCAAGGCGGCCTCGATCGTCCGCGAGGCCGAGGACGCCTCGGTCCGCACACTGTCGAAGCTCGAACAGGACCGCGCGATCCTCGAGCGCAAGATCGACGAGCTGCGCATCTTCGAGCGCGACTACCGCACCAGGCTGAAGACCTACCTGGAGAACCTGCTGACCGACATCGAGGGCAAGAGCTCCACTGCCCCCGACGGCGACCAGAGCTGGGACCAGACCCAGTCCTCGGGCGACTCCGCCGGTTCCAGCCAGAACTGACCCGAAGCCGAGGCCGAGACCAGTGGCGGCGAAACGCTTCGAGGCCGCGCGTATCGCGGCCAAGTTGCCGGTTCGCGACTCCGAGGAGCCGTGGACCGGCCCTGAGGTGCGCCAGGTCCGCGAAACGCTGCAGGCCGACATCGACCGGCTGCGAACGGACCTGCTGGCCGCCGAGGGCGGCCTCGGGGAACTGCTCGGCGACGAGCGCAGCTCCGGGGAGGACGAGGTCGACACTGGCACGCGTGCCACGAGCCGCGAGCAATCGCTCGCCTTCGTGAACAACATGCGCGGACAGATCCAGGCCTCGGAACTGGCGCTGGAACGGCTGGAGTCCGGCACGTTCGGCCACTGCGAGAAGTGCGGCAAACCCATCGGCAAGGGCCGGCTCCAGGCCTTTCCGAGGGCCACCTTGTGCCTCGAGGACAAACAACGCGAGGAACGCCTTCGGGCGTAGTGGTCTGGGCCCCATGAGGAAGGTCGGCGAGCGCGGCGGCGCGCGCCGACGGGGCCCGGTTCATCAGCGGGCGGAGCGCCGCTCGGCGCGCCCGGTCGGTCACATCGTGGCCGGCCAGTGGCGCGGCGGGCGTGCGCGAGGTAGCGTCTAACGTCTGACCAGCTGCCCGCGGCCTTTTCCGCCCGGGCGGCGGTCGCACACGCCCCCTCGCGCCATTCCAGGAAGAAAGGCCGCACTTGTCCGCACGCCCGCCCGCCCGCCGCCACCGGCATGTCCCCGTACTGCTCGTGGTCGTGGCACTGCTCGCCGTCGCGGCGGACCAGGTGTCCAAGGCCTGGGCGCGTCACCACCTGTCCGGCGGGCGCACCGTGGACGTCGTCGGCGACTTCCTCAGGCTCCAGCTGATCGGCAACCCGGGCGCGGCCTTCTCGGTGGGCGAGGGCAAAACCATCGTCTTCACGCTGCTCGCGGCCGTCTTCGTCATCCTCATCGCCATCGTCGCCCCCCGCGTCACGTCGCGCGTCTGGGCGCTCGCGCTCGGACTGATCTGGGGCGGGGCGGCCGGCAACCTGATCGACCGGTTGATCCGCCCGCCGGCCTTCGCGCGCGGCCGCGTCACCGACTTCATCGCCTACTCGCACTGGTTCATCGGCAACGTCGCCGACATCGCGATCGCGCTCGGCGCGGTCATCCTCGTCATCGCGGCCATCCGGGGCGTCGGTCCGGGCCTGGTCCGGCGGCGGTCCGGCGGCGCCCGGCGGCCCCAGAAGAGGGCGGGAGCGTGAGCCCGGCCCGCCACCTGCCCGTGCCGGACGGCCTCGTCGGCGAGCGCGTCGACGCCGCGCTGGCCCGTGCCCTCGGCCTGGCCCGCGCGCGGGTCCAGGCCATCCTCGACGCCGGCGGCGTGCGGATCGGTGGCGAGCCCGTCACGAAGTCACGCCGCCTCCAGGCCGGCGACCTCATCGACATCGACCTGGCGGACCCGGCTCCGGCCGCCCCGGCGGGCCCGCCGCCCCAGCCGGTGCCGGGGTTCAGCATCGTGTGGGAGGACCCCGACCTCGTCGTCGTCGACAAGCCGCCCGGGGTCGCGGCGCACCCGTCGCCCGGCTGGACCGGCCCCACCGTGCTCGGCGCGCTCGCCGCCATCGGCCGCCTGCCCGCGCCGGCCGGGCCGCCGGAACGGCACGGAATCGTGCACCGGCTCGACGCCGGCACGTCCGGGCTCATGGTGGTCGCGAAGTCGGTGCCCGCCTATTCGGGCCTCAAACGCGCCTTCAAGGAACGGTCCGTCGTCAAGACCTACCACGCGCTCGTGCAGGGCCACCCGGACCCGCTGGTCGGCACGATCGACGGCCCGATCGGCCGGCACCCGGGCGGCGTCTACAAGTTCGCCGTCACGGCGCGCGGCAAGCCGGCCATCACGCACTACGAGGTGATCGAGGCGTTCCGCGGCGCGAGCCTCGTCGAGGTCCACCTGGAAACCGGCCGGACGCACCAGATCCGCGTCCACTTCGCCGCCATCGGCCATCCCGTGGCCGGTGACCCGCTGTACGGCAGCGACCCGGTGATGGCCGCGCGGCTCGGACTCGAGCGGCAGTGGCTGCACGCCGCCCGCCTCGGGTTCACCCACCCCGTGACGGGCCGCCCCGTCGAGGTGTCGAGCCCGTACGCGCCGGATCTTGAACGAGCCCTGGAAATCATGCGTGAGGAAAGTGAGGAACGATGATCGCGTCGGTTGGTCTGATCGGCGGCGACGAGCGGTACACCAGTCCGTTGGTGGAGGTCGCACGGCAGTTGGGTTTCGTTGTGACACCACGGATGGACGATGACGGAACGCCGGGCGGCGGGGAAGCCGCCGATGGCGGCGCCACCGCGGGTGGGACCGGCGCCAGCGGGCCCGTCTGGCCGGGCGCGAGCGTGCTGGTCGGGGCCGGCGACGTCGAGCTGCCGGCCCGGTTCCCGGCCGGCCTTAGGGTCATCGCCCTCGTCAACCCGCCTGACCCCGACCGTATCCCAGCCTCCCTGCCGGACGGCGTCGAGGTGCAGGTCCACGTGCCGCTGTCGAAGGCGGCATGGTGGCGCGTGGCCGTCGGCGACCGCGTCCGCCACGTCTACGGCTACACCCTCGACCTCGATGAGGCGCACCCGAGCCTCGTCGGCCTCATCCGCTCCCGGTTCGCCCGCGCGCTCGTGCGGTTCACCCAGGCGGGCGTCTGGGTCCGGGAGGCCACCAGGCCCACGGACCTGGCCGACACGTTCGACATCCGGTGGCGCGTCTTCGTCGACGAACAGCACGTGCCGGCCGACGAGGAACTCGACGTCCGGGACGCGACCGCGCGCCACGTCATCGGCCACGTGGACGGCGTTCCCTGCGCCACGGGCCGGCTGCTGCCGCCCGACGACCACGGCGCCTACCACCTGGGCCGTGTCGCCGTGCTCCGCGAGCGCCGCGGCACCGGGCTCGGGCGGCGGATCGTGCGCGCCCTGGAACGGCTCGCGCTCGACGACGCGTCCGCCGTCGCCGGCCGGCCCGTCACGGAGGTTCCCGTCGCGCTGTCCGCCCAGGTGAGGGCCGTCGGGTTCTACGCCCACCTGGGCTACGACATCGGCGGCGCCACCTACCTGGACGCCGGCATCGAACACCGCGATGCGCACCGCCTGGCCCGCCTCTCCGAATTCCGGTGACGGGCGAGGGGGACTCGCCGCACCCGTGGCGGGCCGGGCCGCGCGGCGCGACCTAGACTGCTCTCATGCCTGCAAGCCCTCCCGCGGGAAGTTTCGCGCACCTGCACTGCCACACCGACTACTCGATGCTGGACGGCGCGGCCCGCGTCCCCGAACTGCTCGACCGCGCCGTGGCCGACGGCCAGCCGGCCATCGCGATCACGGACCACGGCTTCATGTTCGGCGCCCACGACTTCTGGACGCAGGCTCAGAAGCGCGGCATCAAGCCCGTCATCGGCCTGGAGGCCTACCTGACGCCCGGCACGGCGCGCGGCGACAAACACCCCGTCAGGTGGGGCGGGCCGGATGCCAACCGCGGCGACGACGTCTCCGGCGGCGGCCGTTACACGCACATGACGCTGTGGGCCGAGAACAACGAGGGCATGCACAACCTGTTCCGCATGGACTCGCTCGCGTCGATCGAGGGCTATTACGGCAAGCCGCGCATGGACCGCGACCTGTTCCACACCTACGCCAAGGGCCTGATCGGGACCACGGGCTGCCCGTCCGGAGAGATCCAGACCAGGCTCCGGCTCGGCCAGTGGGACGAGGCGCTGCGCGCGGCTGGCGAGTTCCAGGACATCCTCGGCAAGGACAACTATTACGTCGAGATCATGGACCACGGCCTGGAGCTGGAACGGCGCGTCCAACAAGACCTGCTCCGGCTCGCGAAGGCGATCGGCGCCAAGCTCGTCGCCACGAACGACCTCCACTACACGGCCCCCGAGGACGCCGAGGCGCACGAGGCGTTGCTGTGCATCCAGACCGGCGCCAAGCTAGCGGATCCGGACCGGTTCAAGTTCGACGGCTCCGGCTACTACCTGAAGAGCGCCCAGGAGATGCGCGACCTGTTCGCCGACTTCCCCGAGGCCTGCGACTCGACGCTCGAGATCGCGGAACGCTGCGACGTGGAGTTCACGGAGCAGGTGGGCGCGTACATGCCGAAGTTCGACGTCCCCGAGGGCGAGGACGAGATCTCCTGGTACGTCAAGGAGGTCGACAAGGGGCTGCACCGCCGCTTCCCGAACGGCATCCCCGACGAGGTCCAGAAGCAGGCCGAGTACGAGATCGGCGTCGTCACGCAGAAGGGCTACGCCGGGTATTACCTGGTCGTGGCCGACTACATCAACTGGGCCAAGCGCCAGGGCATCCGCGTGGGGCCGGGCCGCGGCTCCGGCGCCGGGTCGATGACGGCCTACGCGATGGGCATCACGGAGCTGGATCCGCTGAAGAACGGGCTGATCTTCGAACGGTTCCTCAACCCGGAACGGGCCTCGATGCCGGACTTCGACGTCGACTTCGACGAGCGCCGCCGCGACGAGGTGATCGAGTACATCACGAACAAGTACGGCGCGGACCACGTGGCCCGCATCGTGACGTTCGGGACCATCAAGGCGAAGAACGCGATCAAGGACGCCTCGCGCGTGCTCGGCTACCCGTTCAAGGTCGGTGAGGACCTGACCAAACTCATGCCGGCGCCGGTCCAGGGCCACGACATGCCGCTGTCCGCCGTGTTCGACCCGGATAACGACCGGTACAAGGAGGCCGAGCCGTTCCGCGAGCTGGCCGCCTCCTCGCCCGACTACGAGAAGGTCGTCGCGACGGCCCGCGGCATCGAGAACCTGAAGCGGCAGTGGGGCGTGCACGCGTGCGGCATCATCATGAGCTCCAAGCCGCTGGCCGA
>JAISIU010000160.1 GCA_031261885.1 Bifidobacteriaceae bacterium | reverse complement strand
ACTAGCACTGTCCGCTCTGCGCGAACGATGCCGTTCGTCCCTTGTGTACGTAGCACGGTGAGGTCCGCTCTTAGCGAACAATCATGGAAGTGTTCGGAACGAAGGGTGCCCGATGCCGGCTGGGTCGCCTTTCGCGGGAGGGGTGGCCTCGGAATGTGCGGCTCAGGCGAGCCCGAGGCGGGCCAGGGCGTCGTCGGGCAGCGGCGGGGTCTGGCCGCCGAACTCCGGGCACTGGGCCTGGAAGTGGCACCAGTCGCACAGGCGCGAACGGCTGGCCGGCCACGTGCCGGAGCGGGCCGTGCGCTCGATCGACTCCCACAACGCGACCAGCTGAGCCTCCGTGGCCTCCAGCTCCGCCTGGGTCGGCTCGAACCTGAGCACGTCGCCCGACCCCATGTAGATCAGCTGCTCCATGGCCGGCACCGCGCCGCGTTTGCGCCACAGAGCCAGCGAGTAGCAGTCGAGCTGGAACTTGACCTTGCCCTGGAACCGGGGGTTCGGGGCCTTGCCCGTCTTGTAGTCGACCACGCGCAGCGCGCCGGAGCCCGGCGCGACGTCGAGCCGGTCGATGAATCCGCGGAGCCTGAGCGGCCGGCGGCGCCCGGGCACCGCCGGGGCCACGCCGTCATCGCCGGCCCCGTCCTCGGGGACGGTCCCGCCCTCGGCGACGGTCCCGCCCTCGGGGACGGTCCCGCCCGCTTGAGGCTCGGCATCGGACGCTTCTTGTGAGTCCGGGAGCGCGATGTCGGTCTGGACGAACATCTCGCGGGCGGCGGGAGCCAGGCCGCACGGGTTCTCGAGCGTGAAATAGGTGCGCAGCAGCGTCTCGGCCTCGGCCAGCCAGGCGCGGCGGTCGGACTCGGTGGCGAACAGCGTGGGGATCGAGGGGTCGCGTTCGGTCACGGCCCGGTAGGCGTCGGGAAGGTGGGCCAGCGCGGCGTCGATCGTGCGTTCGGAGGCGGGCAGATCGAAGAGGTGCTCCAAAACCTTGTGGACGAGCGTGCCCTTCGCGGCCGCGAGGCTCGGCGGCTCGGGCAGCTTGTCGACAACCCGGAAGCGGAAGAGCAGCGGGCACTGCTGAAAATCCTGGGCCCGGGACGGTGAGATGGCTGGGGTGGAAGGCTTCGAAGGCACGGTTCCACCCTACTGACGCCGCGTGTTCGCGACCGGTCCCCGGGCCTAGGGTTGACGCATGGAGCGCGGACTCAGGGTGGGGCGGATCGGTGGCGCGCCCGTCGTCGTGGCGTGGAGCTGGTGGCTGATCGCGCTCGTGCTGGTGGGCTCCTACTACGGCTCGTTCGCGCAGGTGCTCGGCCCGGCGCGCGGCCTGGCGCTGTCCGGCGCCGTCGTCGTGTTCCTGTTCGCCTCCGTGTTCCTGCACGAGCTCGGCCACGGGCTGACCGCGCAGCGGCTCGGGCTGCGGGTCCACCAGTACACGCTGACGTTCTTCGGCGGCGAGACGACGTTCGATGCCGCCGAGCGCGGCCCGGGCCAGTCCGCGGCCGTCTCCGTCATGGGTCCGGCCGTCAACGTCGCGCTCGCCGTGATCGCCTGGGCCGCTATGCGCGTTCCCGCGCTGGGGCCGTGGCCGCGCACGTTGGCCTATTGGCTCATGGTGACGAACCTGTTCCTCGCGGTCTTCAACCTGATCCCGGCCATCCCGATGGACGGCGGCGGCCTGCTGGAGGCGCTCGTGTGGAAGCTCGCGGGACGCCGTTCCACGGGCACGCTCGTGGCCGGCTGGGTCGGCGTCGCGGTCGGCGCGGCGCTCGTGATCTGGGGGCTCGTGGCCTCGACCAGGTCGTGGAGCGCGGGCATTTGGCCGTTGCTCGTCGGGCTGATGATCGCGCCGAGCGCCTGGGGTTCGGTGCGCCGCGGCCGCCACTCCCGCCGCGTCGACGCCATCGACCTCCAGGAGCTCGTGCGCCCGGCGCTGGTGCTCGCGACCGGGACGCCGCTGGCCGAGGCCGTCCGCGCGCTCGCGGCCACGCCGTTCGTGCTGGTCGCCGCACCGGGCGGTCCAGGCGCGCCCATCATCGTCGGCGTGGTGGACCAGGCGGCGGCCTTCAGCGTGCCGCCCGCCCGGCTGGCCGGCACGCCCGTGGAGGCCGCGCTGATCCCGCTGCCGGCCGGCGTGGCGCTGCGGCTCGGCATGCCGGGCCGCGACGCGGTCGCGACGATGGCGTCCGTCGCCGACCGGGTCGCGCTGCTGCCCGTGCTCGGAGCCGAGGGCGGCGTGGTCGGCGTCGTGCTGATGAGGGATCTCGCCGAGAGGCTGCGCGATGCGTCCTAGCCCCACCCCTCCCACATCCGCTTCGCGCGTCCGGCGGGCCGTGGCCGCCGCTTGTGCCGCCGCGCTCGCGGTCACGCTGGCCGCCGCCTGTTCCCGGAAACCCGCGCCCACGGCGACGGCCAGTATCCCGCTGTACCAACAGACCATGGGTCTGACGGCGGCCGGCGCGTGGACGCCCGTCACCGATCCGTCGGTCCTGTGCCCGGGCACGCGCGTCATCTGCGGGGCGGCCGATGCCGGCTCGTCGCCTTCCGCTGGGACCGTGGCCGATGCCGGGATGTCACCTTCCGCTGCCGGGACCGGCGGGGCGGAACCTTCCCAGGCGGTGCGCCAGCGGGCGTGGGTGGCCGCCTCGACCGGCCGCACGGTGATGAGCCAGGGCGCGAAGGCCGTGTGGACCTCCGCGCTGCTCGACCTCGACACGGCACTGGGGGCCAACCACGGTCTGGTGCCGTCCGGCGGGTCCAAGGATTGGGACTACGTCTGGCCGCGCGACGCCTCGTTCGCGGTCGTGGCGCTGGCCCGCACGGGTCACGCCGCCGAGGCCGCGACTCTGCTCGATTTCCTCCAGAGGATCGAACCGGCCGACGGCCGCTACCAGGCCCGCTACCGGACCGACGGGACGGTCCCGGACCGGCGCGGGGTCGAGCTCGACGCCACGGGCTGGGTCCTGTGGGCGCTGGCCGGTCTGGCCGGCGCCACGCCGGCGGACCGGCGCGCCGCCCTCGTGAGCCGCTACCGGTCCCTGTACCGCACGTCGGTGAGCGCCGCCATCGGCCTTGTGAACCCGGTCGATGGCAGCGTTCCGGCCGCGATGGATTACTGGGAGCGCAAGGAGAGCGAGCCGACCCTCGGGACGGCCGCGC
>JAISIU010000139.1 GCA_031261885.1 Bifidobacteriaceae bacterium | reverse complement strand
GCCAGGGCAAGGAGAACGCTCGCGCCTTCCTGAAGAACAACCCGGACGTGGCCAGCGAGATCGACACGAAGATCCGCATCAAGCTCGGCCTGATCCCGGACCCGGACGCCCCGGCTGAGGACGAGGCGGAGCTGGACAACGTGACCCAGCTGCCGGACCGCGAGGCCGCGGCGGCCTGAGGGCCGCGCTGACGGCAGCGGCATTATGAACGGAACGCGCGCGGGCGCGGGTCCGGGGGCGGCGGCCCCCGGACCCGGGACCCGCGCCGCTCTGCGTCTGGTGGAAGGCGGGTTGGACGCGAACCCCGGGGCGGATGGCGCGGCCGCGGGCGCCGCGGCGGCGTCGGTCGGTGACCGCCTCGCGACAATCGCGGCGCTGCGCGCCGCGCTGGAGGCCGCCCAGGCCGGCGGGCCGGACGGTTCGGACGGTTCGGACGGCGCCCCGCTGGCCGTCGAGGCTCCGCCGCGCCGGGGTGGTGCCGGGCACGGCAAGCGACGGCTGTCCAAAGTCCCGCCGGAGGAGCGCACGGACCTGGAACACGAGCAGGTGGCCCGCTCCACGGCGTTGCGGCTGCTAACGGGCTCGCCCAAGTCCCGCCACCAGCTGGAGCAGGCGCTCGCTAAGAAGGAGGTCCCGCCCAGCGTGGTGGCACACGTGCTGGACCGGTTCGAGGCCGTCGGCCTCGTCGATGACGCCGCGTTCGCGGAGATGCTGGTCAGAACACGCCACACCGAGCGCGGGCTGGCCGGCCCGGCGCTGGCCCAGGAGCTGCGGCGTTACGGCGTGGACAAGGACACGGCCGCCCAGGCCATGGAGCATGTGAGTGAGGCGGATGAGCTGGAGGCGGCCACGGCGCTCGCTGCGAAGAAGCTCCAGGCCACACGCGGCCTCGACCGGACCACGCGGCTGCGCCGCGTCTACTCGCTGCTGGCCCGCAAGGGCTACCGCACGGCCACCGCGAGGCACGCCATCGACACGGCCCTAGCCGCCGAAGAACGCTGACCGGGCCCTCGTTGGCCAACGAACTACCGAAGGACACGCCTGTGCCCCAGCTAGCTCGCTTTCACGGAATCACTGTGATCGTTCAATATCACGACACTGAACAGCATCATTTGCCGCACGTTCATGCGGTCGCGGGTGGACGGCGGGTCTCGGTTGGGCTCGACGGCGTGAGTCTCGCGGGCGAGCTGTCACCACGGGAGGAACGACTCCTACGGCAATGGGTTGGCTTGCACGGGGAGGAGCTCGAACAAGCCTGGCAGCAAGCCGCCCGCTACGAACCACCGTCGCCGATAGCTCCGTTACCATGAAGACAGTGATGGAAGGAAGAACCATGGGTCAGACCACGGCCAAGAGTTCGGTGCGACACGGCACCAAACGGCAGCGTGTTCCATACCTTGACGTGGAAGAAGTCCATGCTCTGCCTGGCTATCGCCTGTGGCTGAGGTTCTCGAACGGTGAGGTCAAGATAGCGGACGTCTCGAGACTCGTCCTGGCCGCCGACGTGTTCGCACCGGTGCGCGGCGTGGAGGCATTCCGGGGTGTGTACGTCAATGAGGTCGGTGGACCAGCTTGGCTGGATGGCGAGCTAGATCTCGATCAATGCTGGCTGTACGAGATCGGCGTGCCGACGGATATGCCGGCGCCCGCGCTGGCGGACGTCTGAAGGACGAGCGTGGCGCGGTGATCGAGGACTACGGCGATGCCCAGCAGGGCCTCAATGTCGCGCCGCTGCAGCTGTCGGAACCGTCCTATTCGCCGCGCGAGGCCGCCAAGCTGTTGGACATCTCGTGGATGTCGGTGCGCCGCGCCATCGTGGACCACGAGCTCGCGGCCTACAAGACGGGCCGCCGCTGGCAGATCCCGGCCCCGGAGCTCCAGCGCTACCGCACGGCCCTCATGCAAGCCACGGCCCAGGCTCTCGGCTACCCCGCGTCCTAGGCACCATGAGGCCGATGACTCGTAAGACATCCCCCTGAGGTTTCGCAAGTGGTGGGCCTGGGTGAGTGGCGTCAGTCTTCGGCTTGGCGGAGGTAGTCGCGTAGGTGGGGCAGGGCGTAGTCGACGTAGCCGCGCCGCGGCGCCTCGATCAGACCGGCGGCCAGGAGCCGGCGGCGGTATTGGGCGAGGTTCTCGGCGGAGATGCCGAGGCGGTCGGCGAGATCGGCGGCGCAGGACGGGCCCTCGTCGGCAGCCATGGCCGTGAGGTAGTCGCGGTCACGCTTGGAAAGGTCGGCGAGAGCGGGTTCCAGAACCAGCTCCGCGAGCCGCGTCCAGGCCAGTGGTAGCAGGTCACGGACTTGACGGGTGCCGATGCGGCCTGTGCGCCCGAGGCGCCAGATCTGGTAGCCGAGGATCTGGACCATGAACGGGTAGCCGCCGCAAGCCTCAACGGCGAGTTGAAGGGCGGCGGGCGTGACGTCACAGCCGCCGGCCACGAGTGGATCGCTGAGGGCTGCGGTGGCCTCGGTGCCTGTCAGCTTGGTGAGCGTGAAGCGGACGGCGCGGCGGAGGAATGTCAGCACGTTGTCGTTGAGGAGGTCGGAAACAGCCGGTGGCAACCCCGCCATGACCAGGGCCACATTGCGGCCCTCGCGCACCAGGTGTTGGTGAA
>JAISIU010000099.1 GCA_031261885.1 Bifidobacteriaceae bacterium | reverse complement strand
ACGCCGAATCCTTCCGCTCGCCCGAACACCTCCAGGCCGTCCAGGCCGCGGCGCGCGACGTGGTCGCCGCCGCCCTGTGACCCGGGAGCCGATAGGCTGGCCGCATGGCTGATATCGATATCACGCGCCGCCCGTTCGCCGGCCTCGCCGGCGAAGCCGACTGGGTCGCCCTGTCCCAGGTCATCCCCGCCGGCACGGCCACCGCCCGCTTCAACACGAAGAACGGCGGCGGCGACATCACGGTCGTCACGATGCTGCCCCGCGTCCGGCCCGCCTGGAAGGCGGCCGACGGCACGCTGTTCCTCGCGCTGCAAACCACCTATTCCTCCGGCGACCAATCACGCGACCTCGCCCAGGCGTTGGCGCTGGCCAAGGACGTGGACGCCGGCACGCCCGTCGAGTCGATCGACATCCAGAAGGAAGGACCGCGCCTCCAGGACGTGCTCGACACCGGCGCGCCGTTCACGGTCCAGGTCCTCGGCTCGTTCGACTACTGGGAAGAGCTCTCCGCCGACTCGGCCGAGTACCGCGACGCCATCGACGAGGCCGCCAAGGTGCTCGACGAGACCGCCGCCGTCCCCGACGTGCCCGGCGCCTACTGGACGCTCCAGAACGGCCGCCCCTACCTGCGCTGGTCGCTCGGGCTAGAAGAGGGCCCACTGTTCGACGCGCTGGCCCGACTCCAGGCCAAACGCGAGGCCGGGGTCGTCGAGGACGCCAAGTACGCCGGCGCCTTCCGCGCCGCCGGGCTCGTGATCCCCGTCTGGCAGCTGCCCGCGGGCACCACCCAGGACCAGCTGACCGAGCCGCTCGCGGCCTACAAGACGAAGCTCGACGCCGCGCTGGCGGCCGGTCCCGAACTGGACGCGAACGCCCGACGGGCGCGCGCCGGCATCGTCGCCCGGTCCGTCACGCCGCGCTGACCAGTGCCACGGCGGACATGGGGAACGCGACGCCGCACCTGACCCGAAACAGGGCCGGAAAACGATTACGCTTGGAACCGTGAGATCCGCCGGCCGGCTCCGCAAGCCACCTGAGCAGAAGGTCGCCGTCGTCATCCCCGCCAAGAACGAGGCCGCCCGCATCACGGCCACGATCCGCGCCACGGCCGCGCTCCCGCGCGTCGACCTCGTGCTCGTGGTCGACGACGGCTCAGCCGACTCGACACAGAAAATCGCCCGCGAGGCCGGGGCCGTCGTGGTCCGCCACCCCCACAACCGCGGCAAGGCCGCCGCCATGGAGACGGGCGCCGCGATCGTCGCGATGCGCGACGCCGAGGGCGTCCCGCCCCGCGCCCTCCTGTTCCTCGACGCCGACCTCGGCGATTCCGCGGCCAACGCCGCCCCCCTGATCGCACCCGTGCTGGCCGGACAGCAGGACCTGACGATCGCCGTGCTGCCACCCCAGGCCGGCGCCGGCGGACACGGTTTCGTCGTGAACCTGGCGCGCCGCGCCATCAGCCGCGTCACCGGCTGGACGCCCAAGGCGCCACTGTCCGGCATCCGCTGCCTCACACGCGAGGCCTACGAGGCCGCCACGCCGCTGGCGCACGGCTGGGGCGTCGAGACGGCCATGACCATCGACCTGGCCCGCGCCGGCTTCCGCATCGCCGAGATCCCGTGCGACCTGCGCCACCGTGCCACGGGCAAGGACCTGCGCGGCCAGATGCACCGCGCCAGCCAATACCGCGACGTGCTGCTCGCGGTGTCCGCGCGCGGCGTGCGGCTCGCGGTCACGGGCAAGAAACACCCGGCGCACCGCCCCGCCCCGAAACCCGACGGCTCGAGCCCGGCCGGCGCCACCGCTCCGGCCGCCCCCACCGGACCGGGCGGCACCGGCGTTCCGGCCGCCGGCGCCGAAACGGCCCACAAGCCCTGACGCCGCCCCGCTGCCCTAAACTGAACTGAGGCGGACCCCGATGCCGCCGGGCCGCCCCGCCGACGGGCTGGCCGGATCCCCCAACCACCACGAGCAAAGAAGTGTGGACCACATGCGCTCCAAACGATTCGCCTCCGCCGCGATCATGGCCGCGGCCGCCCTCGCCCTCACCACCGCCGGCTGCGTCATCGGACAAACGACCGCGGGCCCGGCCCAAGCGGCCGCCAAGAAGGCGGCGGTCACGCTCCAGGTCAGCGGGACGAACGTCACGCAGTTCCGCGGCGAGACCCGTATCGGGGTCGTCGTGGACGTGACCACCAAGACGAAGACCGGCGCCAAGCCGGTTGGTGGCAAGGTCACGGTGACGGACGGCGCCCGGACGCTGAAGCGGGTCCATCTGGCAGCCGACGGCCGTGGCTACTTCCTCATGCCGACGCTGAAGAAGCTCGGCAAGCACACGCTGAAATTCAGCCTCAAGCCCGCCTCGGGCGGCGTGAAGCCGATCACCAAGCGGTTCTACATCGTCGTCAAGAAAGCGACCAAGGCGGCCGCCAAACGTTACGAATCCTCCTACTGCAAGGCCGTCCGCACCGCCTACGACCGTGAGGCCAAGTACACCCTTTTCACGGGCCAGGGGAACGTCGCGGCCGCCACCTATGTGGGGCTGGCCAACGCGTACGCCAAGATCGCGGCCAAGGTCTCCAGCCGGTATCGGGGAGCGACGGCCACGGCGGCCGCGGCGAACTGGAGCGCCTACACGAACTACCTGCGCTATGAGGCCGGACAACTGACCGGGGCGCAACTCCTGGCGCTCAACCCGGGCTTCGACTTCTCGAACCAGCTGACTAATTACAAGAAAGCCCAGATCGCCACCTGCGGCTACAAGGCCGCCTGAAAACTCCTGGACGGGCGCAGCCCGGCGAACCCCGCCATCAGCAGCGGCCCGCCGAGCGCCAGGCCCAGGCCGCCGATCGCGAGGGCCGAATCATTCGTGAGCATCGCGACCACGAGCGTCACGACGAGTCCGGCCATGGCCGCCGGCGCGAACCGGTGGGTCCGGGCATAGGCGGCCGGCAGCCCGGTGCGCCGCATCCCGCGCCACAGCAGCCAGGCGATGGCGGCGAGGATCACGAGGAGCGGGAGCGTGAGCCGGGCGATCTCCCACCAGGCGGCCAGCTTGCGGGCCAGTGTCGGGCCGGCCTGCCCGTCCAGTAGCTGGGCGACGAAATCGCCGATGTGGGTGCGGCGGCTCGGGCCGCGGGCATAGTCGGCGAGGGACAGCGCGATGACGGCGGCGGCCGCCGCGCCGACGGCCGCCAGGATTCGACGCCAGGTCAGTTTCACATGGGCCGCGACGAGCGCCGCCACGATGGCGCCGAGCACGAGCGCGGGCGGCCCGCCGAAGTCGTCTCCGGCCGTCGGCAAACCGTCGACCAGCACGGTGAGGAGCCCGACGGCCGCGATCGCGATGACGGCGGTCCGGCGCGCGCGCCCGGCCAGCAACGCGGCGAGGGCGACGAAGGCGGCCGTGGCGAGCAGGGCGTACTGGCCGTTGTTCAGGCCGTGGAGGCGTCCGGCCTGGAGGGCGTGGTAGCCGAGCGGCGCGTTCCAACCCAGGTGTGAGCCCGTGAGGGCGTCCACGGCGATCAGCGCCCAGGTCGCGGCCGCGACGAGCCCGGCGGCCGTGAAGCAGACCGAGCGCCTGGTCCGCCCGGCGCGACGGGCCAGGCGGGCCACGCCGAGAGCCGCGGCCGTCAGGACGGCGGCGGCGGCCAGCGTCAGGCCGGCGTAGGTCAGGCCCTGGGTCCACGGACCGCCGCGCGGCCACCACGGCACGGCGTTGGCCGCGAACGACCCGGCCGGGACGGCGCCGGCGATGAGCGCCACGGTGGCGCGGGCTCGCCCGAGCGGCCGGCCCCGCGCCACGTGGACGAGGAGCAGCAACAGGACCAGCAGCGCGAGGACCAGGTAGGTCGTGTAGAACGGCACGGAGATGGCGCGGGCGGCGGCGGCGTGCCCGGTCAACGAGGCCAGCTCGGCGACGCGGTGCCGCGGGTCGGCGCGGTCGGCGCCGCTCAGCGGGTCCGCGCGCAGCGTGCCGCCGGCCGAGGTGACGGCGGTCCGGATCGACGCCGGAACGGGCGGTAGCCGCCGGGCGGCGGCGAGGACGGCGCCGGCCAACTCGGCATGGAAGTCGGTGGTGACGGTGACGGCGGGCCGGTCCGTCGCGGTCGAGCCGAGCAGGCCGGTCGACGGCGTGGCGGGATCGGCGTCGAGCGCGAGCCCGAGCGCCGGCCGGGACCGGT
>JAISIU010000288.1 GCA_031261885.1 Bifidobacteriaceae bacterium | reverse complement strand
CATCGGGCGTAGCGCTCCGGGGAGGACGTCCTCCCGCACCTCGAGGAGGGCCCGCAGGTTCCGCAGCAGGGCTTCGAGCGCGGAGGCGTCGGCGTCGGACACGAGGAAGACGACGCGCGACTGCCAGGCGGCGGCGTGGAGCTGGTGGATCAGGTCCCGTGCCGCCGGATAGTCGCGCAGGCGTTTGACGAACAGCGCGACCTGGCGGAGGCCGATGAGGAAGGCCGCGCGGTCGTCGCGCGACAGCTCGGCCGCACGCTTGAACATCCGCAGGGATTCGGCGGGGTCCTCGATCGAGAACATCGTGCCGAGCGCGATCGCGAGCCGGCAGGAGTCGACGGGCCGCACCGCGGTGGTGAGCAGCTGCGCCAAGTGATAGCCGGCCCGGTTGTCGCCCGTGAACATCACGAGGGTCTCCAGGTCCGCGCAGATCTCCGGCGTCGAATAGTCGCCCGTCTCCCACGCTCTGGCCTGCAGCACGAGCTGCTGTTCCTGGTCCTCGGACAGCTTGGCCCACCGGGCCTTCAGCTTCGGGTTCTGTTCGAGGGTGCCGTCGAACAGGATCGACGGGTCGCGCCAACGTCTGAGCCCGAGGTCCATGAGGAAGGTGGGGGCCTCGATCAGGGATTCGGCCGCGACGGCCGGCAGCGCCGCCATCTGGGCGCGCCGGAGGAAGGGGTGCGACAGGTCCGCCGACGGGTCGTCGAGGACCTCGCGCGCGAACGCCACGTGCGGTAAGAGCACCGCGCTCACTCGCCCATCCCCTGCGTCCAGGGGGCGAGGCATTCGGCGACTCGGAGCTGCGGGTTCTCCTCGAGGTAGGCCACGATCTCCTCGACCGTCATGGCTTGCAAAATGGATTCCGTCACGTCTTACTGACTCCAGAGGCACAGGTGGACAGGGTAGGAGGGGCAGGAGGCCGCGGCGGCTGTCCCGCGACGCCTCATACTCTCAAAGCTTATCCGCCCAGTGCGGCGCCGTCCCCGATGGCGCGCTCCATGACGAGGTCCTCGTGGACCACGGCCCCGACGCGGAAGTGCCTGGGGCCGAGTTCCTTGAAGCCCATTTTCCGGTAGAAGTGTTGGGCGCGGGCGTTCTCGCCGTTGGTGCCGAGCCACATGCCGCGCCGCCCTTGCCGGGCGGCCCGGGTGAGCGCCGCGGCCACGAGCCGCCGGGCCAGCCCGCTGCCGCGCTGTTCGGCGGCCACGTAGCATTTCGACAGCTCACACGTGGGATGGAGCGTGATGAGGGCCGTTTCCTCGGTATGGGCGGCGTCCGGCTCGCCGTCCAGCACGACGACGTACCCGACGGGGAGGCCGGCCGGGTCCACCGCGGTCAGGACGGCCACGGCCGGGTCCGCGATCCACGCGCGGAAGGCGTCGGCGGAGAGGTGTTCGGCGACGAAGGCGTCGATGTTGGCCTGGGTGGTGCCGGGCGGGCAGGCCGCCCCGAAGGTGGCGGCCGCGAGGGCGGACAGGGGCTCGGCGAGATCCGGGGTCGCCCGGATGACGGGGCCGGTGGGGCGTGGGGTGGTCACGGCGACATCGTAGCCGCCCGAGCGCTGGGCCCAGCGGTCATTTGGTCTTGCCCGAGTAGACGCGGGAGCGTTCGACGGGTGAGGTGATGGACCGGACCTGGAGTCGATAGGTGGGATGGCCCGAGCGGATGGATTTGAGGCGCAGCGCGAACCTGCCGCGGGCGTTGACCTTCACGGTGCGGGCCGTGTCCTTGACCCGGATGTAGACGCGGTACTGCTTGGCGATGGCGCCCTTCGCGTTCACGCGGCCCTTCAGCACGGTGCCGGCCTTGCGCCGGGTGACGGCCTTCGTGACTTTGGCCGATGGCGCGGCCAGCTGGAGGCGGAACCCGTCGCCGAGCATGGTCTCAACGCTGGGGCCCGGGCCCACCATCGGGAACACGCCCGTGAGGATCATCGAGTCCACGTTGGCCGTGAGCGCGTCCCGGACGGCGGCACGTTTGCCCGCTGGATACTCGGTGAGGGCGCCGCCGATGAAGCGGTCGATCTGGACGGGCATGGCGCAGGCGGCGGCCGTGTCGGCGGGGCGGATGTCGAACGACCCGAAGGACAGGATGCCGACCGCGTAAGCCCCGGAGACGACGGGCGCGCCGGAGTCCCCCGCGGCTGAGCACAGCGATGTCGCGAAGCCGCTGACCGTGGTGGTGGTACCCGCCATGACGTGCTCGGACGGTAGCGCCGTCACGGTGCCGCAGGTCCAGCCCGTGCGGGATCCGGACTTGCACACGGGCATGCCGACCACGGGTGCGGCCGTGCCTTTGACGGGCACTGTGCCCGCGCCGTCCCAGGTCTTGACCGCTGGCGCCGCGACGCGTGCGCCCCGGGCACGGATGGTCGCGGCGTCGTAGCCCTCGCCGTAGCGTCCCGTGGAGAAGCCGCCGATGGCGGGGCCGGGGCGGCCGATGCCGTTCCACGGGTTGTCCACGGCGCTGGAGGTGACGGCGCCGCCCGAGTGCTGGCAGTGCCCGGCCGTCAGCGCGACCGAGCCACCGCTCGCGTCGTAGCCCCAAAAGCCGAGCGTGCAGGCGTAATTCTCCCGGGTGATGAGTTTGGTGCCGGCCGCGGCGTGGCTGTCGGCCATGGGCCGGACCGGCGGCGCCGGCGGTTGGGCCTCAGGAGGCGGCGCGGTCGCGGGCACGGCCCGCGCGCCGAGGCGTGCGGCGGACACGGCCTGGTTGGGGCTGTCGACGCGGACGAGGATCTCACCGGCCGGGTTCAGGGAGACGTCGGAGGGGCCGACACCGGGGATTTCGTCGGCGAGGCGGGCGGCCCGGGCGGCTTGGGCGCCCAGGCGGTCGAACTCCGCGCGGCCGATGCCGAGATCGCGGGCGAGCGCCTGGTCGAGATCGGCGGATTCGGCGGCGCGGGGTGCGGCCGGGGCGGTTGAGGCAGAGGTCGGAACGATGGCGGTGGGAGGCGCGGGAACGGGCGGGGCGGTGGGGGACGTGGTGGCCAGCGCGAGGAGCGCCGTGAGGGCATGGGCGATCATTGACTCACCGTTCGACGAGGGGAGGAGGGTGGCCGCGGTGAGCGCGTCCGGCCAGGTGGGCGCATCGGTATGTGGGGCACGAATGCGACGGACGCGAGGCCGCTACGGCGGAGCGGTCACTCGTGGAGCTCGCCCGCTAGAACGCGACGGTTTGCCCGCGTCTTCCCAGCTCGCGCCGCTTTACGCTGACAGGGAAACGATTAGGTGATTTCACCTATCGGTGGCGGCCGCAGCCGTCACGCGGCCGTCAGCGGAACCGCAGCAGGTGCAGCCCCGCGGTGCCGAAGCGCCTCAGCCAGAACGCGCCGAGGCCGAACAGGCCGACCCCGCCGCAGCCGACGAGCGACCAGCCCACCGCGACACGCGCCGTCGTGACCGGCGTGGGCGCCGCGTCCTCCGGGATGGAGCTGGACGGCGCGGCGCTGGAGACGGACCACGAATAAGAGCTGGCCGGCGGGATCACATAGGCCGCGCTGCTGCTCGGCACGACGATGCTCGGCAGCGTGAAGCTCGGCAGCGAGCCCGTCGGCAGCATCGTGATCATGGACGGCAGCGAGTACGAGAACGGCGAGACCGTGCTGGGCTTCGCCGTGGTCCGCGTGGCCTTCGGGGCCGCGCTCGTGGTCTTCGACTTGACCGTCACGTGGTCTTCCGTCGGCGTGGTGGCCGCCGGGGTCGCCTGGGTGACCGTCGGCACGGGCTTGACCGTGTGGGTAGGCGTGGGAGCGGCAGTGGCGGACTGCGAGGGCGTCACGTCCGGCGCCGACTTGACGTACCGCGGGTAGAGCCGGATGGGGCCCGTCACGGTCGAGGTGTCGATCTGCGTGACGGCCGTGCCGCCCGTCTCGGCCGTGTACCAGCCCAACCAG
>JAISIU010000264.1 GCA_031261885.1 Bifidobacteriaceae bacterium | reverse complement strand
AGCTCGATCCCGAGGCCCACGGCCAGCCCGCCGGCCTCGTGGGCGCCGCGGCCCGCGGCCTCCATGGCGCCGGGGCCGCCGCCCGTGATGACCGCGTACCCGGCCCTGGCTAGCCCTGCGCCGATGGCCCGGGCCTCGCGGTACTCGGCCGTGTCGGGCCGGGTGCGGGCCGAGCCGAACACGCTGATCGCGGGCCCCACGCGGGCCAGCGAGTCGAAGCCCGTGACGAACTCGGACTGGATGCGCAGCACGCGCCACGGGTCGTGCCGCTGCCAGTCGTCGCCGCGCGGGGGCCTCAGCAGGGCCTGGTCCTCCGTCGCCGTGTCCGCCAGCTTGCCCCTGAGCACCACCGGCCCGCGCCTGGACGCCGCTTCCTCACGTGTCATGCTCCGACCCTACGCGGGTCAGAACAAACGATCCGGAGGTTTCGGCCCCCAAAACCGCCAGATTCAGGGCCGAAACCTCCGGATGAACCGCTGGGCGATGAGGCCGGACCGACTGCCTCCCTCGGGATCAACATCAAGGGGGGCACGTGGGGGGCGGGGCGCGCGCACGCGGGTAAGCTTGTCCGCCGTGACTGCTCCGGCCGTTTCCGCGCCACCCACACCTCCAGCACCCGCCGACCAGGCCGCCCGGCCCGTCCTCGTCGTCGACTTTGGGGCCCAGTACGCGCAGCTGATCGCGCGCCGCGTGCGCGAGGCGCACGTCTACTCCGAGATCGTGCCGCACACGTGGCCCGCGGCCCGCGTCCTCGCCAAACATCCGGCCGCGATCATCCTGTCCGGCGGCCCCGCCTCCGTCACGGAGCCCGGCGCGCCCCAGGTGGACCCGGCCCTGTTCACGGCTGGCGTGCCGATCCTCGGCATCTGCTACGGCTTCCAGGCCATGGCCCACGCGCTCGGCGGCCACGTGGACCGCGCCGCCCAGGGCGAGTACGGGCACACGGACGCGACCCTCCTCGACGCCCAAGCCGTCGCCGAGGACTCCGTCCTCCTCCACGGCTCCCCGGCCGGCCAGAAGGTCTGGATGAGCCACGGCGTCGCCGTCGACACGGCCCCCGCCGGTTTCCGCTGCCTCGCCTCGACCCCGGGCGCGCCCGTCGCCGCCTTCGAGGACCCGGCGCGCGGCCTCTACGGCGTGCAGTGGCACCCGGAGGTCAAGCACACGCCGCTCGGCCAGCGCCTCATCGAGAACTTCCTCTACCGCGCCGCCGGCCTGAAGCCGGACTGGACGCCCGGGTCGATCGCGGCCCGGCTCATCGACCAGGTCTCCCGCCAGATCGGACCGGAGGCCAAGGCCGTCTGCGGCCTCTCGGGCGGCGTCGATTCGGCCGTCGCGGCCGCCCTCGTCCAGCGGGCCATCGGCGACCGGCTGACCTGCGTGTTCGTGGACCACGGGCTGCTGCGCGCTGACGAACGCGAGCAGGTCGAGCAGGACTTCCGCCAGGCCACGGGCGTCCGCCTCGTCACCGTGGACGCGCGCGCCCGCTTCCTCGGCGCCCTCGCCGGCGTCGCCGAACCGGAGGCCAAGCGCAAGATCATCGGCCGCGAGTTCATCCGCGTCTTCGAGTGGGCGGCCCGCCGCCTCGTCGCGGCCGGGCCGGAGGCGTTGCCGGAGGTCATCGAGGCCCCGCTCGTGGGAACCGAAACGGAACCCGCGTCCGATGCCGCGACGCACCAACCGACATCGCCCACCCGTAGCGCTGCCGGAACCGGAGCGAAAGCCGACGATGCCGGCGCTCCCCGGGGAGAGAACGTCACCGGGGACTACCGCTTCCTCGTGCAGGGCACGTTGTACCCGGACGTCGTCGAATCGGGCGGCGGCGACGGCGCGGCCAACATCAAGTCCCACCACAACGTCGGCGGCCTGCCGGACGACCTCGCGTTCAGCCTGGTGGAGCCGCTGCGCACGCTGTTCAAGGACGAGGTCAGGGCCGTCGGCACCGAGCTCGGCCTGCCGGAGGCCATCGTGTGGCGCCAGCCGTTCCCGGGCCCGGGCCTCGCGATCCGCGTGATCGGTGACATCACGGAGGAACGCCTCGCCACGTTGCGCCAGGCGGACCGGATCGTGCGCGAGGAGCTGTCCCGCGCCGGCCTCGACCGTGAGATCTGGCAGTGTCCCGTCGTGCTGCTGGCCGGCGTCCGCTCCGTCGGTGTCCAGGGCGACGCCCGCACCTACGGGCATCCGATCGTGATCCGGCCCGTGACCTCGGACGACGCGATGACCGCGGACTGGGCCCGGATCCCCGACGAGGTCCTCGTCAAGATCGCCGGGCGGGTCACGGGCGAGGTGGACGGCATCAACCGCGTGGTGCTCGACGTCACGAGCAAGCCGCCGGGGACCATCGAATGGGAGTGAGCCGCCAGGCCGGCCCCACGCCGCCCGTCGGCGCGCGCGGCGGCGCGAGGCTCTAAGCTTGTGTGTTGGCTGGCTGGGGCGCTGCGGGGCGTCCGGCCAAGGCCGCCCCGCCCCTCCGCGCGGGGTCCCCGGCGAAAGGCATGGCTGAAAGAGCAATGACAAGCTCCGTCTATCTCACGTCCGTCAGGGCCGACTCGGTCCGTTCGATCGTCGCCCTCGGCCTCATGGAGGCGCTCAAGGGCCGGCACGCGCGGGTCGGCCTGTTCCGGCCGCTCGTCGACACGCTGGCCCAGCCCGACACGCTCGTCGAGCTGCTGCGGACCCGCTGCGGCACGGACCAATCGTGGTCGGACCCGCTCGGGGTCAGCTTCGAGCAGTACCACCAGGCGCCGGACCAGGCCCGCACCCAGATCCTGCAGCGCTACCGCGCGATCGCCCGGCAGTGCGACACCGTCATCGTGCTCGGCTCCGACTACCGCGGCCAGGGCGGCGGCGAGGAACTCGGCATCAACGCCCAGGTCGCGGCCGACCTCGGCCTGCCCGTCCTGCTCGTGGTCGGCGCGGACGGCTGGAACACGGGCGAGGTGCTGCCCCGCACCAAGGTCGCGATCGGGACGATGACGGCCCACCACGCGAGCGTCGTGGCCGTCGTCGCGAACCGGTGCGTTCCGGAGGACCTCGGCGCGATCCGCGACGAGCTGACCCACCTCGACGTGCCCGCTTACGCGATCCCCGAATCCCACTACGTGACCGCGCCGTCCCTCCGGGAGGCGATGGCCGCCATCGGCGGCAAGCTGCTGGCCGGGGACGAGACCGGGCTCGACACGGAGGCGCTGACCGTCCAGGTGGCGGCCATGAACGCGGACGCCCTGCTGGCCCGGCTCGCGCCGGGCGGCGTCGTCGTCATGTCCGGCGGGCGCGCCGGCGCCCTGTCCGCCGTGCTGGCCGCCGCCGGCCACGAGGGCTTCGCGACCCCCGCCGGGATCGTGCTGACCGACGGGCTCATGCCGAGCGACTCGGTGGCCCGGCTCGTCGCCACCTCGCCGCTGCCCGTGATCGCCACGGAGCTGACGGCGGACGCGGTGCTCGTTAGGCTCCGGGCCATGCGGCCGCAGGTGCTGGCCGGCGCCACCCGCAAGATCGAGGCCGCGCTGGCGCTGTTCACGGAGAACACGGACTCCGCCAAACTGCTCGACGCCATCGACCGCTTCACGCCCGGCGTCATCACGCCGCTCGCCTTCCAGGCGAATCTCGTGGAGCGCGCCCAGGCGGACAAGAAGCGGATCGTGCTGCCGGAGAGCGAGGACGCGAGGGTGCTGGAGGCCGCCGCGCGCGTGCTGGCCCTCGGCGCGGCCGACATCACGCTGCTCGGCATCCCCGAGGTGGTCCAGGCCCGCGCCAAGACGCTCGGCCTCGACCTGGCCGCGGCCCGGATCCAGGACCCGGCCGCCACCGACCTCGTCGAGCCGTTCGCGGAAAAGTTCGCGGAGCTGCGCAAGAAGAAGGGCGTGACCATCGACCAGGCGCGCGAGACGATGAAGTCCGGCACCTACATCGGCACGATGATGATCTACACGGGCCAGGCGGACGGCATGGTCTCGGGCGCCTGCCACACGACGGCCGACACGATCCGGCCCAGCTTCCAGATCATCAAGACGAAGCCCGGCTCCAAGATCGTCTCCTCCGTGTTCCTCATGGCGATGGCGGACCGCGTGCTCGCGTTCGGCGACTGCGCGGTCAACCCGAACCCAACGGCGGAGGAACTGGCCGACATCGCCGTCACGTCGGCGGCCACGGCCCAGGCCTTCGGCATCGACCCGCGCGTCGCGATGCTGTCCTACTCGACGGGCACCAGCGGCAAGGGCCCGGACGTCGACCTCGTCACGGAGGCGACCGCGCTGGCCAAGGCCGCCGCGCCGGACCTCGCGATCGACGGGCCTATCCAGTTCGACGCCGCCGTGGTACCGTCCGTGGCGGCCACCAAGATGCCGGACTCGCCCGTCGCGGGCCGGGCCACGGTGTTCGTCTTCCCCTCGCTCGAGGCCGGGAACATCTGCTACAAGGCGGTCCAGCGCTCCTCCGGGGCGCTCGCCATCGGACCCGTGCTCCAGGGGCTGAACAAGCCGGTCAACGACCTGTCGCGCGGCGCCACGCCGGACGACATCGTCAACACGATCATCATCACGGCCATCCAGGCCGCCGCCTGAGCCGGGCACGGTCCCGGGCGGCGGGGGACGCGCCCGATGGCGCCACTCGGCATCGTGCGCGGCCGGCCGCCACAACTGAACGTTCCCCTCTCAACCCAACGCACCACGCAACGCAACCGGAAAGGAACCCACACGACATGGCAACGGTCTTCGTCGTCAACGCGGGCTCGTCCTCGCTGAAATATCAGCTCATCGACTTAGGCAGCGGGGAGGCGGTCGCGTCCGGCTCCGTCGAGCGGATCGGCGAGGACGTCTCCACGGTCACGCACAAGGGGCCCGACGGCGTCAAGCACCGGGCCGAGGACAAGCCGGCCCCGGACCACACGGTCGCGATGCGCGCCGTCGTGTCAATGTTCGGCCAGTACGGCCCCTCGCTGGACCAGGCCGGCATCTGCGCCGTCGGCCACCGCGTGGTCCAGGGCGGCGCCATCTTCGACGGCCCGACGCTCGTGACGCCCGAGGTCAAGGCCCAGATCCAGGAGCTCGCCCCACTGGCCCCGCTGCACAACCCGGCCGCCCTGCTCGGCATCGCCGCCGCCGAGGCCATCTGGCCCGACCTCCCGCAGGTTGCGGTGTTCGACACCGCGTTCCACCAGACGCTCCCGCCGGAGGTCTACACGTACGCGATCCCCCGGGACCTGGCGGCCAAGCACCGCATCCGCCGCTACGGCGCGCACGGCACCTCGCACAAGTACGTCTCCGTCGAGACGGCCAAGGCCATGGGCCGCGACCCGAAGGACGTCAACGTCATCGTGGTCCACGCCGGCTCCGGCGCCTCGGTCTGCGCGGTGCGCGGCGGCAAATCCGTCGAGGTGTCCATGGGCCTGACCCCGCTGGAGGGCCTCGTCATGGGCTCGCGCTGCGGCGACATCGACCCGGCCATCCTGTTCCTCCTGGCCCGCGAGGAGGGCATGGACACCGATCAGCTCGACGAGATGTGCAACAAGAAGTCCGGCCTGATCGGCCTGACCGGCACGCTCGACATGCGCGACATCCGCAAGGCCGCGGACGCCGGCGACGAGGCGGCACAGCTCGCGATCCACGTGTTCTGCCACCGCATCCGCGCCTACATCGGCAACTACATGGCCCAGCTGGGCCACGTCGACGCGATCGCGTGGACGGCCGGCATCGGCGAGAACACGCCCGAGGTCCGCGAGGAGGTGTGCGGCGGGCTGGACGGGCTCGGCATCGACTTCGACGCCGAGATCAACCAGGCGCTGCCGCCGGGCACCCAGGGCCTGATCTCCCGGCCGGACAGCCGCGTCCAGGTGTGGGTGGTGCCAACCAACGAGGAGCTGGAGATCGCGCGCGAGACGGCCGGGCTGATCGGTCGCTGAACGGCCGCTAGTCCGCTAGCCCTGGCGGCGC
Source organism: Bifidobacteriaceae bacterium (assembly GCA_031261885.1). Taxonomy (GTDB): domain Bacteria; phylum Actinomycetota; class Actinomycetes; order Actinomycetales; family WQXJ01; genus JAISIU01. The sequence continues at coordinate 263 of JAISIU010000264.1, read as the reverse complement.
AGCGCGGCCCGGATCGAACCGGCGATCAGCGCGATGCCGCCCAGGCAGAGCACGATGACGGCGGCCAACACGAGGTCGAACGTCGTCCCGAGCGAGGCCGCGCCGATCGAGAGCCCGGCCAGCACCAGCAGGAGCCCCCAGATGGTCGCGCCGATGCGGGGTTTGCCGGCGCGTCGCCGCTCGCGCTCGGCGCGCTCTGATTCGCGCCGGCCGTGCTCGGCCTCCCGTTTGGCGTCGCGCAGGGTCCGTTGGGCCTCGCGTTC
>JAISIU010000260.1 GCA_031261885.1 Bifidobacteriaceae bacterium | reverse complement strand
GCCACGGCCGTCGCGTCGGTGCCGAGCGTGCCGTCCGGGGCTCCGGCCGCGATCGCGATCGGCACCGGCCCGCCCGGCTGCATGCGCGTGGCGAGGTCGACCGCGGCCTCCGCCAGCGGCTTCGAGTGGGCGACGACGACGATGCCGATCATGGGGTTCCTTATATGCCTATGCGGCCAACGTGCCGTCGGCGGCGGCGAACAGCAGGGCCATCGAGGCGGCGCCGGGATCCGCGTGGCCGATGGACTTGTCGCCGAGCAGTGCGGCGAGGCCGGAATTGGCTTTCATCGAGATCGTGGCCTCGCAGCCCTCGCGGGCGGCCGTGGCGGCCGCGCCGAGCGCTTCGCCGAGGGGTTTCCCGGACGCGAGCCCGTCTCTCAGGGCGCTGACGGCCGGCGCGATCGCGTCGACCATCGTTTTGTCGCCGATGCCGGCCTTGCCGCTGCCGAGCAGTGTCACGAGCCCGGCGTGCAGGGCGTCGACCAGCTGGTCGGGGGTCAGTGCGGCGGCCTCGCCGCAGGCCTGCGCGAGCCTCAGGAAGAATGCGCCGTACAGCGGGCCGCAGGACCCGCCCGCGGCGCCGATCAGGGCCATCGCGGCCCGCCGCAACACATCGGCCAGGGACACGGCCGCTGGGGCGGTGCCCGTCTCGCCATGCGCCTTTTTCGCCGCGGGCATCGCCGCCGCCGGGATTTTCTCACTCGCGGACGCCGACTTCTCGGCGGCAGGAACGGCATCGGACGTCTCCCCACTGCCCGGACCACCGCCATCGGCCACTTTGGGCGCTTTGCCGCCGGCCCCCGGAGAAGACGCCCGCGCCGCCGGTTTCGCGGGCCCCACGGACACACCGTCGGGCGCCATGTCGGCGGGCGGCGCGATGTCGCGAAGCGCGGCCACCACGGCCTGCATGCCGCGGTTCAGGTTCTTGCCGTGGTCGCCGTCACCGATGGCGCGGTCCAGCGCCGTCAGCAGCGGCTCCTCACGTTCGACGAGGTGGGCGAAGCGGCGCAACCAGGCGGCGACGCGAGCGGCGTCGATCGTGTCGGCCCGCGCGGGCCGCTGATCTGCGGCGCTCATGCGTGATCACCCCTTCCGCGGCTACCGCCCGGAGTCCACGGCCCGGTCAGCGGGCCGCCGCCACCAGTTCCGCGATCTGCACCGCGTTCAGCGCGGCACCCTTCCTGAGGTTGTCACCGACCACGAACATCGCCAGCCCGCGCCCCTCCGGCGCGGACTGGTCCGGACGGATCCGGCCGACGATGACGGGGTCGATGCCGGCGGCGTCGAGCGGGGTCGGGATGTCGGATTGGATGACGCCGGGCGCGGTCTTCAGGATCTCGCGGGCCCGGTCCGCGGTGATGGGCCGCTCGAACTCGGCATGGATGGCGAGCCCGTGGGATGTGAAAATCGGGACGCGCACGCACGTGCCCATGACGCGCAGGTCCGGCAGGCCGAGGATCTTGCGCGACTCGTCGCGCAGCTTGACCTCTTCGCTGGTTTCCTCGCCCGGCCCGGGGACCAGCGAACCGGCGAACGGCACGACGTTGAAGGCGATGGTCTTCGGGAAGGCGTCCGGTTCCGGGAACGTGACGGCGTGGCCGTCATGGGCCAGGCCGGCGATGTCCTGGCCGCGCGACGCCTCCACCTGCTCGGCCAGTTCGGCCGTGCCCTTGCGGCCGGCGCCGGACACGGCCTGGTAGGAGGCGACGATCAGCCGGATCAGCCCGGCCTCATGGCTCAGCGGACCAAGTACGGGCATGGCCGCCATCGTGGTGCAGTTCGGGTTCGCGATGATGTTCTTGGGCGGGTTCTTGGCCAGCTCTCCGTTGACCTCGGCGACGATCAGCGGCACGTCCGGGTCGCCGCGCCAGGCGGAAGAATTGTCGACCACGACGCATCCGGCCGCTGCGAAACGCGGCGCCTGCACCTTCGAGGCGCCCGCGCCGGCGGAGAACACGGCGACATCGAGCCCGGAGACGTCGGCCGTCGCCACGTCCTCGACCGTGACCTGTTGATCACGCCACGGCAGGACCGTGCCGGCGCTGTGCGCCGAGGCGAAGAAGCGCATGCGGGCCACCGGGAAGTTCCGCTCCTCGAGGATGCGGCGCATGACACGCCCGACCTGGCCCGTGGCCCCGACCACGGCGACGTCCAGGCCGGCGCCGGCCGGCTTGGCGTCGATGTTCCGCCGCGGACCGTTGCCGCCCGCCACGCCGGAAGCGCTGCTTGAGATGTCCGTCATCGTCCTGTCCCTCCGTACACGATGGCCTCCCCCGTCGAGGAGTCCAGCCCGAACGCGCTGTGCACCGCGCGGACCGCGTCGTCGAGCAGTTCGGCCCGCGTCACCACCGAGATGCGAATCTCCGACGTCGAGATCATGTCAATGTTGATGCCGGCCTCCGACAGCGCTTTGAACAGCCGCGCCGAGACGCCGGGGTGCGATTTCATGCCCGCGCCGACCACCGACAGTTTGCCGATGTGCGTGTCCGTGGCCAGGTCGGCGTAGCCGAGGCGGGACCGGCCGGCCTCGAGCGCCAACACGGTCGACTTGACCTCGGCCCGGGGAAGCGTGAACGAGATGTCCGTCTTGCCGCTGCCGGCGACGGACACGTTCTGCACGATCATGTCGATGTTCGCGCCCGCGGCCGACACCTGCTCGAACACGGCGGCCGCCGTGCCTGGCACGTCCGGTACGCCGAACACGGTCACCTTGGCCTGGCTGCGGTCGTGCGCGACGCCCGCGATGAGCGGGGCCTCAAGGTTTTTCCCGGTCCCTGTCGTTGCGCTCTTTGCCATATCAGCCATGTCACGCTCCTCGGCGTCGGTCTTGGTGGTGGGATTGTCTGCCTGTCCGCCGCAGTCGCTGTCGGCTTCATCCGGCGACCACAGCTCGGTGGGAGTGACCGGGAACGGATGGGCCACCGAGCCGGCGATGACGGTGCCCCGGTTCAGCGAAAAACTCGACCTGACGTGCAAAGGCACCTTGTACCGGCGAGCGTACTCGACACTCCTGAGGTGCAAAATCTTGGCGCCGGAACTGGCCATCTCCAGCATCTCGTCCGGCGAGATGCGCGGCAGCCGCCGGGCTGTCGGCACGATGCGCGGATCCGCCGTGAAGACGCCGTCCACGTCGGTGTAGATCTCGCACACATCCGCGCCGAGCGCGGCGGCGAGCGCCACGGCCGTCGTGTCCGAACCACCGCGCCCCAAAGTGGTGATGTCCTTCGAATGCTGCGACACGCCCTGGAAGCCGGCGACCACCGCGATGACGCCCTCGTCGAGCGCGGCCCGGATGCGGCCCGGCGTCACGTCGACGATCGTGGCGCGGCCGTGGTCCTCCGTGGTGATGAGCCCCGCCTGCGACCCCGTGAAGCTGCGCGCCTCGTAGCCGCGGTCGTTGATGGCCATGGCCAGGAGCGCCATCGACATCCGTTCGCCGGCCGTCAGGAGCATGTCCATCTCGCGGCCCGGTGGGTCGATGGCGACACGCTTGGCGAGTTCGATGAGGTCGTCGGTCGTGTCGCCCATCGCCGAGACCACGACGGCGACGTCATGACCGGCCTGACGGTAGGAGATGACGCGGCGGGCCACCCGCTTGATCGATTCGGCATCGGCCACCGATGAGCCACCGAACTTCTGGACGATGAGGCTCAAGGCTCGGGTCCTCCTTTGGTCTGTTCTTCTCTGGTCATGTCTGGTTGCCGGGCTTAGGCCTCCGCGGCCGCGTTACGCCGCAGGCGCCGGGGCGTTACCGGCCATGTTTCTTCGACTTCCCCTGTGCCGCACGGCCATGCAGCCAGGCGCGCGGGACGCTGTGGCGGATGAACCCCGCGACCGCGTCCTGGGCGGCCTCCCAGTCGGCGGGATGGGCCGCTCGCAGCGTCTGGGCCCGTTCGTGGTCCTGGGCGAGCCGGGCCTCGGCGATCAGCCCCTGGACGATGTGTTGGGCCGACGTGATCCGTTCGCCCCAGGATGCGAAGCAGGTGTACTGCCACCACCACAGGGCCTCCGCCGGGTCGCCGTGGTCGAGGTAGTACAGGCCCGTCCGCATGCCGGAGACCGTGATCAGGATGTCGTCCGTCAGGGAGGCCTCGACCACTTCGACGTCGTCGTCGCGCGGGTCGGAGAGCTCGTTGTACGCGTCAATACCGTGAAGCGCGTTGACCAGGGAGTTCCTGAGGGCGTCCAGGTCGAACTCGATGTCGAGCGGCTGCTCGCTCGGGCTGGAGTCGAAGTCGGCCACCGCGGCGAGGCGCGATGCCGTGAGGGACGCGTCGGCCGTGGCCCAGGCGAGTAGCGACAGCAGTGCCTCGGGCGCGAGCCCCGCGGCGATGTCCGTGAAAATCTCGATGCAGTTGCGGCACGCCTCGCCGATCAGTTCGGCGTCGCGCAGAATCCGGCTGGACTCCTCTTGTCCTTGCTGTTGGTCTTGGCCCTGATCGCTCATGCGAGCAACCTCCGTCCTTCGAAAGCCCGCCCCAGTGTGACTTCATCCGCGTATTCGAGGTCGCCTCCGACGGGGAGACCGGAGGCCAACCGCGACACCGGTATCTCCAGCGTACGCAATTGGCGGGCCAGGTAGGTGGCCGTGGCCTCGCCTTCGACGCTCGGGTTGGTCGCGAGGATCACCTCTTGGACGGTCGAATCGGACAGTCGGGCCATGAGTTCGCGGATCCGGAGCTGGTCGGGTCCGATGCCGCCGATCGGGTCGATCGCACCGCCGAGCACGTGGTAGAGGCCCTTGTATTCCCGAGTCCGTTCGATCGCCTGGATGTCCTTGGCTTCCTCGACGACGCAGATTTTCGTGGTGTCGCGGCGCGGGTCGCGGCAGATGGCGCACAGGTCCTGCTCGGTGATGTTCCCGCACGTCTTGCAGAAGTGGACGCGGCGTTTGACCTCGATGAGCGCGTCGGCGAGGGCTTGTACCTCGTCCGGCGGCTGTTCGAGGATGAAGAAGGCGAGGCGCTGGGCGCTCTTGGGGCCGATCCCGGGCAGCAGCCCAAACCGTTCGATCAGGTCCTGGACCGCTCCTTCATACACGTTGGACAACCCTAACGCCTGCACCGCCCGTGTGCCGAGCCGCTGCCTGCC
>JAISIU010000193.1 GCA_031261885.1 Bifidobacteriaceae bacterium | reverse complement strand
GGCATCAGTCCTCTACCTTGGGCATCTCGGAAGTGGGGGGCAGGTCTTCGGCGGCCGGGGCGGGCGCCGGGGGCATCTCGTCGAGGTTGAGCACGCGGACGTGGAGCATCTGTCGCTGGTACAGGGCGGCACGCACGGCGCGGTGCAGTCCGTCCTCCAGGTAGTAGGTGCCGTGCCAACGCACAACGTGGGCGAACAGGTCGCCGTAGAAGGTCGAGTCCTCAGAGAGCAGGCCGGCGAGGTCAAGCGTGCGTTTCGTGGTGACGAGCTCCGAGAGCCGGATCTGGCGCGGCGGGATCGCGGACCACTGTTTGGGCGTGACGTAGCCATGGTCGGGATAGGGCCGTCCCTCCTGTATGGCTTTGAAGATCACACCGTGAAGTCTATTAGGCGAAACCGGCTCGCGCCGCATCGGGGCGGGCGTCGGGTCATGAGGCGGACGGCAGGTCCGGTCCCTGGGCCGTGGGGCTGGCGGTCTGGGCGGCCGAGAACTTCGTGTCGCGGTCCTTGTTCGTCGTCGTGTCGTGGCAGGTCTTGCCAATGATCGCCTCCGGCCAGGTCGAGCCCTCGACGTCGCGGCAGTTGGGCATCCTGGGCGCCGTCATCTTCCACTCCCAGTCGCCGTCCTGGTCCTTGATCAGGTACATGTGCTCGGTGGTCTGGGTGTAGGGATTGTTGACGCAGCGGTAGTTGACGGAGGCGTAGTCGCCGTCAACCGTGGGCACTTCGCCGCCCGTGTCGATGATGACCGCCTGGGTCGGGTTGACGGCGGTCTGGGCCGCGGCCGCGGCGCTCGGCGAACCGGCCGCCTGCATTTCGGCGGCGTAGGAGGCCGCGTTGCTGGCGGCGTTGTGTACGTCGCCGGCGCACAGCGTGTAGAGGTATTGCATGATCTTGAGCTGGTCGCCGGCCAGCGTGGCCGTGTCGACGGGGCTCGGCACCTTCGTGTTGGGCGAGACGTCACTCGGCAGATAAGAGGGGGTGGCGTTGTGGCTGCCGCCGCCGCAGGCGGCCGTCAGGCCGACGGCGCAGGTCAGCGCAAGGAATGCGCCCGCCACGCGGAGCCAGCGGTGGGTCAGTGTGGGGGCGTGCGGGAAGGCGGTGCGAAGTCGTGCCATGTGCGGAACTCTCAGTCCTCGGGGGTCGGGTGTCGTGTCCGTGACCCAAGGCTAGCGCCTCCGGCTGGGGACCATGGCACGGGCGGCGGGCTAATAAGCTGACAAGGTGCGGATTGTCGTGACCGGCGGGGCCGGGTACATCGGGGGGCACGTCGTGCGGTCGCTTCTCGGGCGGGGCGACGGCGTGGTCGTCGTCGACGACCTCTCGGAGGGGTCGGCCGCCCGGATCGGCGCGGCCGAGCTGGTCCGGCTCGACGTCGCGGATCCGGCCGCGCTCGGCGGTCTCACGGCGGCCATGGCCGGTGCGGACGCGGTGGTGCACCTCGCCGCGCGCAAGCAGGTGGGGGAGTCGGTGAAGCGCCCCGCGTGGTATTTCCAGCAGAATGTCGGCGGCGTGGCGGGCGTGTTGGCCGCGATGGAACGGGCCGGCGTGGGCCGTCTCGTGTTCTCCTCTTCGGCCGCCGTCTACGGCGTGCCGGCCGGCGCCGGGGCCGGTGGCCGGATCGCGGAGACCGCGCCGACGCGGCCTGTCAATCCGTACGGCGAGACGAAGCTCGCGGGCGAGTGGGCGATCCGCGACGCGGCCACGGCGTGGGGGCTCCGGGCCGTCTCGCTGCGCTATTTCAACGTCGCGGGGGCCGGCTGGCCGGATCTCGGCGACAGCGCGGCCCTGAACCTGATTCCGCTCGTCTTCGAGGCCCTCGACGCCGGCGGCGTCCCCGTCATCTTCGGCGAGGACTACCCGACCCCGGACGGCACGTGTGTGCGCGATTACGTCCACGTCCGCGACGTCGCGGCGGCCCACTTGGCGGCACTCGACCGCCTCGCCGCGCCCGGGCCGGCCGACGCCACCGCCCTGAACATCGGCACCGGGGTCGGCGCGTCCGTGAGACAGGTGGTCGCGGCCGTCGCCCAGGCCGCTGGGCGTGACGTCGCGCCGACCGCCGGGTCGCGTCGGCCGGGCGACCCGCCGAGCCTCGTGTGCGATCCCGGGTTGGCGTGGCGCGAGCTCGGGTGGCGGGCGTCGGCCGGGTTGCCGGAGATCGTCGCCTCCGCGTGGGCGGCCTGGCGTTCCGCGCACGATGCCGGTGCGCCGGCGGGCGGTGCCGTCGCTTGAGCCGCGTGCCCGGCCGGGCACGATGCCGGGGCGACGTTTCCCGCGAGGAGGGTGCGTCATCGGGCGTGTCGCGCCCGGGTGGCGCCGCTGGGCGGCCGGCGGGCCCGACATCGGGCGGAGGATGTCTGGTGACCACCGGCTATGGCGATTCGTTCCGCTGTGAGTGAAGTGATGTCGGACACGCCCGGGCGGCTCGTGATAACCGTCTGTTTGATCGTTAAATCCCTGTGTGGACGGCGTGTCGCGCCCCATTGCGCGTGTTGGGCGAGAAAAGTATTTCCACTTAATGACTTGCGCGAGTTCGCTATGAGAGTAATCTAGTGCCGATCCGTGCGGTCCGCCGAACCACGGTAGGCCGCAGAGAGCGAAACCACCCAAGGAGCGCCCTAGATTGCACGGGAGACACAGCCCGGTGCGTCAACCTGATGTCGCACGGCGGGTCGAGGCCGGTGCCTCGACCCTCGTTGACGCACGCTCGCGCAGCAGTCGAGACGGTCCTCCGTGAGGTTCCACCAGATCGCAAGGCGCCGAGCCGGGCGCCCCACCCGGCTCCACTCCAAATGATCGTCACACCCCCCAATGGCCCTGGCCACAGTGGATCAATGACAGATCGCACGTGAAAACCCCGACAACCCCTGGCCCCCGACCCTGAACTCCTGAAATCCACCAAAGCGGCCTGCCCGCCCGTCCCCCGATACGCGGCGCCGGCACAACGATGGGTACCTTCTCAGTTCCCGGTCAATCCCCTCACTGGGCACCAGCCTGATAACCACAGAAGGAATCGCACATGTTCTCCACCAGTGATGTCCGTACCCCGCGCGGCCGCGGGGCGCGCCTCGCCAAAGCCGTGGCCAAGCCGGTCGCGATACTGGCGGCCATCGCCTTCACTGTCGGTATCGGCAACCTCGCCGTCGCGAAGCTCGCCGACCAACAGGCGAACGCCGACACCATCCCGCTGACCGGCACGGCGCCGTCGATCAACGCGACGTCGGACTGGGACGGGACGTACAACTGTGACACGCTGTATGCCGTTTCGAGGAACCAGCACCTCTACTCGCTGAACCCCGCCACGGCGGGCACGACGACGCTGGGCGAGAGCTGGAACAACTGGACCGCGCCCTTCGGGATGCGTGCCGACACGATGGCGCTGGGCTACTACCCCGGGACCAAGACCCTGACGGCCTACTACTGGTACTACTCGGCCCAGCTCACGAAGGCGAACCTGGCGGGCTACACCAGCGCGGACGTGTCCGACGACAACTTCTACACGGCCGTCGCCCAGCTCACGAGCGGGAACACGACGGCGGTCAAAACGTTCGCGGTGCCGAACCCCGGCACCACGGCGGTGACGGGCTCCCTCCGAACGAGCTTCGACTACTGGTCCGGCGGCGAGGTGGACCAGCTCACCGGTGAGATCTACTTCTCCGGCGGCGAGGATGCCCAGATCACGACGGCGGACAAGACCAACACGATGCGGTTCATGCGTTACGACCCCGAAACGGGCAACGCGGTCAACTCGGGCCCGCTCCAGGCCGAGGCGGGGACGACGCCGCTCGACGGCGTCTTCCCGTCCTCCGACATGGCCGTCGACGCCGAAGGCAACCTCTACAACCTCGTGGGTGGCGACGACAAGCAGCTGATCCGCGTCACTCCGTCCAGCACCTCCGACTGGACATACTCGCTGGTCGGGTCGAAGAAGATCCCGGGAGACGTCATCGGCGACAACACTGACATCTGGGGCCTCGCCTTCCTCGACGGCACGCTCTACGCCGACAACGCGACCGAGCACAACGCGCTCACCGCGATCGACCCGCTGTCGATGACCGCGAAGCGGGTCGGCGAAGTCGTCGGCGAGGGCGCCAGCGAAGCCATCGAGGACCTGGCCACCTGCCAGGCCGCGCCCGTCATCCGCGGCACCATCTACAACGACGCCAACGGCAACGGCAAGATCGACTCCGGCGAGAGCGGCGTCCCCAACGAGACCGTCGAGATCTACGGCCAGGACCGCACCTCCACGGCCGACCCGAAGCCGCTCAAGTACCTGGGCGACCAGACGACCAACGAGAACGGCGAATATTCCTTCCTCGTGAACTCGCTGAAGGACGAGGACAACGATCTGACCGGCGTCTTCTACATCCGCGTCAAGCAGCCGCAGATCAACGGCGTCAACGCGGCCCAGACCTGGGCCGGCGGCACCACGACGACCACCGGCAGCGACAACAAGGTCGAACCGCTGTGCTACAGCTCCACGAGCGGCGACTACACGCCGCTGACGGCCGACGGCAAGTGCCTCGGCGCGCGCGGCGACGGCATCGACCACAACCTCTCGACGACGGCCAGCGGCACGGATCCGACGAACGCCACGAGCGGCGCCGACATCGTGACCCGCGTGACGATGGCGGCCGACACGAACGT
>JAISIU010000185.1 GCA_031261885.1 Bifidobacteriaceae bacterium | reverse complement strand
GCCTACGAATGTTTGACGGGCGAACGGCCGTTCAACGCCGGCAGTGACGTTGACATCGCGCTCGCCCAGGTGCGGCAGCCGCCGCCGCCGCTGCCGGACTGGGTCGCGCCGCCGTTGGCCGACCTCGTCATGCGACTGCTCGCGAAGGACCCGGCCCTGCGTCCGGCCTCCGGCGCCGAACTGGCCCACTTGCTGCGCGGCCTCGACCTGACGGACTCCGAACTCGCCGGCCCCGACACCTTCCCCGTCGACGCGGTTCATGTCGCCCCGATCGCGCCGGACCCCGCCATGGCCCTCGCCCCGACAGCGCCCCAGCCCGCCTCCGCCACTCCTACGGCTCCCGCAGCTGTTCCGACCCCGGCGCCCGTGCCCAAACCCGCCGTGCGAGCCCCCGCCGCGTTGAAGGCCGCGGGCCTCGACCCGGTACCGCTGCCCGCGCCGCCGGCCCCGCCGCTCACACCCGTGCCGGTCCGGCCCGCCTTCGCCGCGGGCCTGCTCAGGACCGTGCCGGGCGTTCCGGCCCAGAAGGCCCAGGTCCGCCCCGCCCCGCCCCGCCCGGCGGCGCCTCGACCCACCGGACCCACCGTGCCGGCATCGGCCACCCTGTCCCCGGGCCTGGCCCTGTCCCAGGATCCGGTCCTGACGCTCGCGTCCCCGGTGGCCGTACCGTCCGCCGGACCCGCCGCGCCTGCCCCACCGGCCGTGCCGGCGCCGCCCGCCGGACTCCCGCCCCAACCCGTGGTGCGCCCGCACCGCCCACCGGTCCCGCCGGCATCGGCCGCGAACGCCCAGGCCAAGCGCAACGCCACGGCCCAGAAACGGCGCGGCTGGCGGCGCGCGGCGCCGCTCGCGGTCCTCCTGCTCTGCGTGGCCGCGATCATCGTCGGGATCGTGTTAGCCTCGACCGCCCACGCCCTGGCCCGCTCGGAAACGGGGTTCGAGCGAGTGACGCACGCCCCGCCTGGCAGCGCGCAGACGGTCGAACGTGAAATTATCGGTTACAGCCCAGCCTTGTCGCCTTACCCCCGGCGGCACGGTTTAACGAAAGGATGACAGTGGTCGAGTACATGCCACACATGCTCGCCGGCCGCTACGAGGTCGGTGACCTGATCGGCCGAGGCGGCATGGCCGAGGTGCACGTCGGGCGCGACACCAGGCTCGGTCGCACCGTCGCGATCAAAGTGCTGCGCAGCGACTTGGCGCGGGATCCGTCCTTCCAGGCGCGGTTCCGCAAAGAGGCGCAAGCGGCCGCTTCCCTGAACCATCCCGCCATCGTCGCGGTCTACGACACGGGCGAGGACACGGTCACCGACCCGGCCGGCACCGTGATGCACCTGCCGTACATCATCATGGAGTACGTCGAGGGGCACACGCTGCGCGAGCTCATGCGCGACGGCGCCGCCCTCCCGATCGACGAGGCCATCGACATCACGATCGGCGTCCTGTCCGCGCTCCAGTACGCACACCACGCCGGGATCGTCCACCGCGACATCAAACCGGCCAACATCATGTTGACGACGGCCGGCCAGGTCAAGGTCATGGACTTCGGCATCGCCCGGGCCCTGGCGGACACCTCCGCCACCATGACGCAGACCCAGGCCGTGATCGGCACGGCCCAATACCTGTCACCCGAGCAGGCGCGCGGCGAGACCGTCGACGCCCGCTCCGACCTCTACTCGACGGGCTGCGTCCTCTACGAGCTGTTGACCGGCCGCCCGCCGTTCGTCGGCGACTCCGCCGTCTCGGTCGCCTACCAGCACGTCCGCGAGCAGCCGGCCGCACCCTCGGCGTTGGCCCCGGACGTGCCGGAGGTCCTCGACCGCATCGTCATGAAGGCCTTGGCCAAGGACCGCGACCTCCGCTACGCGACGGCCTCGGAGTTCCGCGGCGACCTGGAGACCGCGAAGCGCGGCGGCATGGTGGCCGCGCCGGTCTCCCCGATCACGCCCCTGCCCCAGGCGGCGCCGCCCACGCAGGTGCTATCGCAGGCCACGCAGGTGTTTCCCGGCACGCCGCCGGTCACCGGTTCGTTCGCGGCCGCCGGTGTGCTGCCGGACCAGGCCCGCGTCGAGGAAGAAGAGAAGGAGGCGTCGCAACGTCGGCGCCGCCGCGGCATCGTGATCGGGATCATCGCGGCCGTCGTCGCGATCATCGCGATCGTGCTGATCTTCTGGTTCCTGAACCGCGGCTCCGGGAACAACGCGCCGGCCGCCAGCCCCAGCACGTCCGTCGCCCAGGTGACGGTGCCCGCCGTTGAGAACGGCATGACCCAGCAGGCCGCCGTCGCGGCGCTCAAGGCCGCCGGCCTGAACAGCCAGGTCACGCAACAGGCGGACACGACGGTGCCGAAGGGCCAGGTCATCTCCTTCACCCCGAAGTCCGGGGAGCGTGTCCCGCTCGGGTCCACCGTGACGGTCGCGGTGTCCAGCGGTCCGGGGCAGGTCCAGGTACCGGACATCAGGAACATGACCCAGGACGAGGCCCGCGCCACGTTGAAGGAGGCCGGGCTCGTCGACGGCAACGCCGAGAACACGACCTCCGCGACCGTCGCCTCGGGCAACGTCGTGAAGACTGACCCAAAGATCGGCACGGAGGTGGACGCCGGCACCACGGTCACGATCTACCTGTCGAACGGCGAGACCGTCGTCCCGAACGTGGTCGGCATGACCGAGGCCGCCGCGAAGGCCGCGCTGCAGAAGGCCGGCCTCCAGGTGACGGCCTCACAACAGGCCTACGACCCGTCCGCGACGGTGGGGAACGTCATCGCCCAGACGCTTCCGGCCAAGAGCAAGCAGGCGCAGCAGACGCAGATCACGCTGACCGTCGCCCGCAAGGCGCAGAGCGTGGCCGTCCCGAACGTCGCTGGCATGTCGCGCGACGCGGCCGAGGCCGCGCTCCAGACCGCCGGCCTCGACGCGACCTTCGCCTATGAATCCTCGGCGACGGTCGCGGCCGGCAACGTGACACGCACCAACCCGGGCATCGGCGGCACGGTCAAGGAAGGCGACACGGTCACCGTTTACCTGTCCTCCGGCTCGGCCCAAACCGCTCCGGCGGGGCCCGGGGCCGTCACGCCGAGCGACCAGGGCGTAATCGGCACACCATAAACCTCGGGTCCGTGCCCAACGTCCGATGCCGGGCGGTGCCGCTTCTTGGAGGTGGTGCCGTCCGGCATCGTCCGTTTGACGGCACGGCGTCCGATGCCGGGCGGAAGGTTCCGCACCCGGGTGCGGTGCGGCATCGTCCCCGGATCAGACGACGATGGGCAGCGGCTCGCCGGGCAGCTCGAGGACGGGGCGGTGGCCGGCGCGGCTGCGCCGCCAGCCGTGACGGCGCCACAGCGACGGGTCGTGCGTGAGGCCGGAGCCGAGGAACAGCATGGAGCCGATCCCGACGATGACGACGTCGTTCGTGCCGCGCATGCCGTACACGGTGGCGCGGATCCGGTTCTCGTTCGCCTCTGGGACGACGTCGCCGAACGGCGGGCCGACGGTGTGGTCCTCCGCCGCCTGGAGCCAGCGCAGCCCGAGCAGGTCCCAGGAGGCGCCCGTGTAGACCGCGAACTCGTGGAGTAGCGGGTCCCATAGTGTGCGGCCGTCTTCGGCGATGAGCTCGAGGCTCAGCGTGAGGACGGCTTTCGGCGAATCGACGGGGCACAGGTAGCAGGTCTCGGGATGGTTGCGTGCGAGGCGCACGAGGTCGGCTCGGACCACGGGCACGTTGGGGCGGGCGATGCGGCGGCGGGCCATCTGGGCGGTTTCGACGGTGAACACGGCTCCCACCATGGCGAGTGTCACCATGAGGAGGGCGGCGCGGAGGGTCGCGATGGTGGTGTTGAAGGCGATGCGCTGGTGGTTGACGAGGAACGCGATGATCGTGCCGATGAGGCTCGCGACCGCGATCGCCCGGAACGGGGTGGCGAGTTGGTAACGGCGGGCGAGGGCGGCCCGGGCGGCCGGCCACAGCGGGTTGGCGGCCCAGTCGGAGAAGGCCAGGGCGCGGCGCCGCTCGTGGCGGCGGGACCACAGGTCCTCGAGCACGGTGAGGAGACAGAGGATCGACAGGATCTGGGCGAGAAGACTGCTGCCCTGGTGGTCCAGCGGTGGCCACCAGCCCATGATGAGCGCGCCGAGGCCGTACAGCGTGAAGCCGGAACGTGGCGCGTACAGCGCGATGGGCCAGCCGAAGGCGATGAGGGCGCGGGACAGGACGTCCGGCAGGGATTGGGCGAACGTGGCGTCGGAGCGGTGCAGCGCCAGCGAGAGGCCGGCGAGGATCGGGATCATCGCGACCCGCGTGACGAACGCGGGTGGTCTGATCCGCCACCCGCGGACATCGGCGCTGGTCAGGAGATGCACCATGTCCCTAAACGTACTCTGCGTAACTTACGGCACGGTAGGAACCATGCCGGATTCGCCCGGTGATGTCCGTTCGCGCTGTTCATGGCCGTGAAAGGCCGGGCCGGCGGCGGCGGGCGGCGGTGTTCGCTGGGCTCACGGGGTGGCGGTGGGGGAGCTGATCACCGATTCGGCCGTTGGCGTGGCGCTGCCGTGCACTTGGACGTCGTGGAGCGGGATGCGTTCCGACACCCATGGGAACACCCATTGCAAGAGGCAGAAGGCGATGG
>JAISIU010000181.1 GCA_031261885.1 Bifidobacteriaceae bacterium | reverse complement strand
CCGCCGCACCGGCACACCCACCCAAGGAGCGTGAATGCCCGGACGTCATCGGACCGCCATCGGCCACCACATCGGCCGCCACCGTCAGAAGGTGCGGCATTTCACGGTGCTGAGGCGGGTCGGCGTTGTCGTCGTGGCCCTCGTGATGGCTGCCAGCTCCACCGCGGTGGCCGGGCTGGCGAACCTCAACTCCTCGCTGAAGAGCGAGGACGTGACGAAGCTGCTCGGCACGGACCGGCCCACGGACGAGGCGCCCACGGTCAAGTCCAACGACCCGACCGACCCGTTCGGCGGCCGCGCGCTGAACATCCTCGTGCTCGGCTCCGACTCCCGGCAGGGCGACAATTCCGACTACGTCCACGACCAGAACCCCGGTCTCCGGTCCGATGTCGCGATGATCTTCCACATCTCGGCGGACCGCTCACGCGTCAACGTCGTCTCGATCCCGCGCGACACCACCGTGACGATCCCGCCGTGCACGCTGTCCAACGGCAAGACCACGGGCCTGAACTGGACCACGAAGTTCAACGCGGCCTTCTCCCGGGGCGGCGTCAACAACGACATCGGCGACGCCGCGGCCTGCACCATCCACACGATCGAGACGAACTGGAAGCTGCGCATCGACGAGTACATCGTCGTCGACTTCGCGGGCTTCGCGAACATGGTCAACGCCCTCGGCTACGTCGAGATGTGCATCCCCAACGACATGACCTCCCAGAAGGCGCACTTGAACATCAAGGCCGGCTGGCACAAGATCAAGGGCACCCAGGCGTTGGCGCTGGCCCGGGCCCGCACCGGCACCGGCCTCGGCGACGGCTCCGACATCGACCGCCTCGACCGGCAGCACCAGATGCTGTACGCCATCGTCCAGCGTGTGCTCGGGCTGAACATGTTCACGAACCTGCCGGCGCTCTACCAGTTCCTCGGCGCCACGTTGAAGACGATGACCGTCTCGCCGGACCTCGGCAGCGTGCAGAAGATGGCCGGCCTCGCGCTGTCGCTGAGGAACGTCAACTCCGAGAACATCCACGCGATCACGATGCCGTGGGTGTCGGACCCGAACATCACCGCGAACGTCGAGCTCGCGCCGCAGGCCGCCAAGGTGTGGAAGGCCCTGAAGCGGGACACCCCGCTGCCCAACTCGGTACTGCCCGCCGACCAACGGACGGCCAGCCCCACCCCGGCCGTTCCCGCCCCGGGCGACGCCTCGGCATCGGACATGGTCGCCTCCGCCGACGCGGCCGCCACGGCGGCCGAGTCCGGGACCGCCTCCACCGCTCCCGCCACCACGGTGGGCGGCGGCACGAGTGACGTGGCCAGCCCCTCGGCCAGCGCCACGGGCATGCCGTCCACGGGCATCACCAGCGAGAAGGCGTGCAAGGCATACATCAGGACCCATAACCAGACCGAGGACAGTTAGGCCCAAGCCTCAGCCGTACCGTAGACTGGCACTTTGTTCGCCCGGAGCCACGGGCCCCACCACACGACATCAGCAGGAGATCCGCGAAAGTGAAGAACGCCGTCGAGACGCTAGAGCCCACCAAGGTGAAGATCACCGTCGAGGTGACGCAGGAAGAGCTGCGGCCAAGTCTCGACAAGGCGTACAAGCGGCTCTCCAACGAGGTGCAGGTGCCGGGCTTCCGCAAGGGCCACGTGCCGTCACGCATCATCGACCAGCGGGTCGGCTTCCCGGCCGTGCTGGAGATGGCCGCCAACGAGTCCCTCGGGGAGTGGTACGGGCAGGCCGTCGAAGAGCTGAAGCTCGTGCCGCTCGACCAACCCACGGTCGAGCTGACGGAGCTGCCGGACCGCGCCAAGCCGGAATCGAACCTCGTGTTCACGGCCGAGGTGGAGATCCGGCCGGAGTTCCAAATCCCGGACCTCACGGGCGTCGAGCTCGAGGTCGCCCCGGCCGAGGTCACGGACAAGGACATCGACGAGGCGGTCGAGCAGCTGCGCGGCCGGTTCGCCACGCTGAGCGGCGTCGACCGCCCGGCCGCGAAGGACGACTTCGTCTCCGTGGACCTGAAGGCCGAGGTCGGCGGCAAGGAGATCGACTCGGTCTCCGGCGTCTCCTACCAGGTCGGCTCCGGCACCATGCTCGACGGCCTCGACGAGGCCCTCGACGGGCTGTCGGCTGGCGAGACCACGACCTTCGAGGCGCCGCTGGCCGGCGGCGCCCACGCCGGCGAGAAGGGCACCATCACCGTGACGGTCGGCTCCGTCAAGGAACGGCAGCTGCCGGACCTCGACGACGACTTCGCGCAGCTGGCCAGCGCCTTCGACACCGTCGACGCGATGCGCGAGGACCTGCGCGGCCAGGTGGCCCAGCAGAAGCGCGCCATGCAGCTCGTCGAGGCCCGGTCCAAGCTCGTCGCGAAGCTGAACGAGGACATCGACGTGCCGGTGCCCACGGGCCTCCTCGACCAGGTCGTCGCCGCCCGCCTCGCGGGCGTGCGCATCCCCGAGGGCTCGGACGTCGACAAGGACAAGTTGAAGACGGACCTGACCGACAGCTCCCGCAACGAGCTCAAGTCGGACCTGATCCTCGACAAGCTGGCCGCCGACATGAAGGTCGAGGTCACGCAGCGCGACCTGGTCGGCTACATGGTGCAGGCCGCGGAACAGGCCGGCATGGACGCCTCCGAATTCGTCGAGGCCTCCGCCAAGGCCGGCCGCGTGCAGTCCTACGTGGCCGACATCGGCCGCTCCAAGGGCCTGCTCGCCGCGCTGCGCCAGGTCACGGTGAAGGACTCCGAAGGCGAGGCCGTGGACCTCCAGGCGCTGCTCGACGACCTCGACCGTGAACAGCGCGCCCAGGCCGGCGAACCGGAACCGGTCGACGACGAGGACGAGGGCTTCGAGTTCGACGACTCCGAGGCCAAGGCCGCCGCACCGGAGGGCCAGAAGGCGGAGGAGGCCCCGAAGGCCGCCCCCGCGAAGGCCGCGAAGAAGCCCGCCGCCAAGAAGGCGCCTGCGAAGAAGGCGCCCGCCAAGAAGCCCGCCGCGAAGACGGCCAAGGACGCCAAGGCTGCCAAGACCAAGTGAGCCGGCCCGCCCGGCCGGTCCCACAATTCCCCCAACGACACCTACCCGAAAGAAGGGGTCACACGTGAGCGATGTGGCGAAAAACGCCGCGCCCGAAACCGGCGGCATGGCGCTGACCGACGCCGTGTTCAACCGGTTGCTCAAAGAGCGCATCATCTGGATCGGCGAGGTCAAGGACGAGATGGCCAACGCCGTGTGCGCCCAGATGATGCTGCTCGCGGCCGAGGACCCGGAGAAGGACATCTACCTGTACATCAACTCCCCGGGCGGCTCCGTCACGGCCGGCATGGCGATCTACGACACGATGCAGTACATCGAGCCGGACGTCTGCACGGTGGCCATCGGCATGGCCGCCTCGATGGGCCAGTTCCTCCTGACCTCGGGGGCCAAGGGCAAGCGTTTCGCCACGCCGTTCGCGAAGATCCTCATGCACCAGCCGCTCGGCGGCATGGGCGGCACGGCCACGGACATCCGGATCTACGCCGACTTCATCCTCGACACGAAGCTGACCCTCGCGAAACTGACGGCCGAACAGACCGGCCACACGCTCGAGGAGATCCAGCGCGACGCCGACCACGACCACTGGTTCAGCGCCCAGGAGGCGCTGGAATACGGCTTCATCGACAAGGTCGTCAAGCACGCGGCGAGCGTGTCCGGCGACCAGGCGAAGTGAGAGGGGAGCGCATCACGATGGCAAGGCCACTTGACCCGACCCGCACGTACGGACGGTTGACCGGTTTGGCGAGCGCCGGCATCGGCGGCCGAACCGCCCAGGCGCCGCAGGACCGCTACATCCTGCCGCAGTTCGAGGAACGCACCGCCTACGGCTACAAGCGCCAGGACCCCTACACCAAGCTGTTCGAGGACCGCATCGTCTTCATGGGCGTGCAGGTGGACGACGCCTCGGCGGACGACATCATGGCGCAGCTGCTGGTCCTCGAATCCCAGGACCCGTCGCGCGACATCACGATGTACATCAACTCGCCGGGCGGCTCGATGACGGCCATGACCGCCATCTACGACACGATGCAATACATCACGCCGCGCATCCAGACCGTCTGCCTGGGGCAGGCCGCCTCCGCTGCCGCCGTGCTGCTGGCCGCCGGTTCGCCGGGCCTGCGCCTCGCGCTGCCGAACGCCCGTGTGCTGATCCACCAACCGTCGATCGAGGGGTCGATCTACGGCCAGGCCTCCGACATCGAGATTCACGCCCGTGAGATCCTGCGTATGCGCGAATGGCTCGAAGAGACGATCGCGAAGCACTCGAACCGGACGGCCGAACAGGTGCGTTCCGACATCGAGCGTGACAAGGTGCTGACGGCGGATGAGGCGCTCGAGTACGGCATGATCGACCAGGTGCTGGCCACCCGCAAGGGGCAGGCGCCCAAGAGCCGGTAGGCCCCGCCGGCCAAGCGACAGGGTCACAACGCCACGGCACAACGCTGAAGGGGACAGTGAGGCTAGATGCCACGAATCGGCGAAGCGGGGACCGACCTCCTGAAATGCTCGTTCTGCGGCAAATCGCAGAAGCAGGTCCGCAAGCTGATCGCCGGGCCCAGCGTCTACATTTGCGACGAGTGCATCGAGCTGTGCAACGAGATCATCGCCGAGGACGCCACGAAGGGCGAGAAATCGGCCGAGGCCCAGCTGCCCAAGCCGCGTGAGATCTTCGCGTTCCTCGACGAGTACATCATCGGCCAGGAGTCCGCGAAACGGGCGCTGTCCGTCGCCGTCTACAACCACTACAAGAGGGTTCGTGCCCGGGCGGTGGTGGCCGATGCCGGCAAGGCGGGCGCCGCTCATCCGGCCGGCCGGGCGGGCAAACCGGGTCCGCACGGCGCGGGCCAGGCGGCTGCGGGTTCGGCGGCGGGCGCGGCCGGCGAACTGGGGGCGCGCGGCGCCGACGACGACCCGCCCGTCGAGATCGCGAAGTCGAACATTCTCATGATCGGCCCCACGGGCTGCGGCAAGACCTATTTGGCGCAGACGCTCGCGAAGATGCTGAACGTGCCGTTCGCGATCGCGGACGCCACGGCGCTGACCGAGGCCGGCTACGTTGGTGAGGACGTCGAGAACATCCTGCTGAAGCTCATCCAGGCCGCGGACGGCGACATCAAACGGGCCGAGACCGGGATCGTTTACATCGACGAGATCGACAAGATTTCCCGCAAGTCCGAGAACCCGTCGATCACGCGCGACGTCTCCGGCGAGGGCGTCCAGCAGGCGCTCCTGAAGATCCTCGAGGGCACGGTCGCGTCCGTGCCCATGCAGGGGGGCCGCAAGCATCCGGGCCAGGAGCTGCAGCAGATCGACACGACGAACGTGCTGTTCATCGTCGCGGGGGCGTTCGCGGGACTGGAGGACATCATCGCGCAGCGGGCCGGCCGTCACGGTATCGGCTTCGGTTCGCCGCTGCATTCGGCCGACGAGGGCTACGACGATCTCGCGGAGGTGCAGACCGAGGACTTGTTGAAGTTCGGTCTGATTCCGGAGTTCATCGGCCGTGTGCCCGTGATCGCGACGGTCAAGCCGTTGGACCGCGACTCGCTGGTGCGGATCCTGACGGAGCCGCGCAACGCGCTGGTCAAGCAGTATCAGCGCATGTTCGAGCTGGACGGGGTGGGCTTGGAGTTCACGCCGGACGCGGTGGAGGCGATGGCGGATCAGGCGATCGCGCGCGGCACGGGGGCGCGCGGGCTCAGGGCCATCATGGAGGAGATTCTCCAGCCCGTCATGTTCGACGTTCCGAGCCGTGACGATGTCGCGAGCGTGCTGATCGACAAGGGCGTGGTCGAGAAGACCGCGAAGCCGCGCCTGGTGCCGCGCGGCGGCGAGGCGGAGCCGTCCCGGTTGCGGGCCTCGGCATGACGGCGTCCGGCCAGGGTCGGCCCGGTGAGGGCGGTTTCGCCGCCGATGCCGGCCGGTTGCCTGCCGCTGGTGCCGTGGCCGGTGGTGCGGGGTCGGGTGCGGCCCGGTCGGGTTCGGCCCAGGGGGAGCCCGGGGCGCGGCTGGCCGAGTTGCGCGGCGCGATCGATGATTTGGACGCGCAGTTGGTCCGCGTGTTGGCCGAGCGTTTCAGGACCACGGCCCAGGTGGGCCGGCTGAAGGCGGACTGGGACTTGCCGGCCCGGGACGCGGCGCGCGAGGCCGAGCAGACGGCCCGGCTCAAGCGCCTGGCGGCGGACAGCGGGCTGGACCCGGACTTCACTGAGCGGCTATTCCGCGTAATCGTCGACCAGGTGGTCGAGAACCATAAGGCCACCGCCGCCCGCCGCTAAGGGGCCGGCACGGACCTCGCGGTCAGTTGGTCCCGGTCTTCTGCTCTTCTTCCGCCGCCGCGTCAGACAGCCACCGCTTGGCCCACCAACCAACGAGCCCGATCGCGACAAGGATGGCGCCCACGGGCATGGCCGCGTACAAGGTGATGATGTCGACGAGACTGGCCAATGCGTTGCTGTTCACGTTGGACGAGCCAGTGCCGATGATTGGTGCCACCAGCCAATAGATCAGAGCGACCCGAACGATGATCGCGACGATCATCGTGATGATGCCGACGCGCAACGCATAGCGCCAAAGGTCATCAAGCATGGCCCTGATGTGCACTATTTGTTTGCTCATTCTTTGTCTTCTTTCTCTTCCAAGCTAAGTGCGAAGCCCTCACATCTTCGCGGTGTGCTGCCGCATGTTACTTTCTTTAGCGTACGTTTGATGATGGTAAACCGAAAGGCTGGTCGTGTTTCCTCGTGGTCTGCTCGTGGAAACACGACCAGCCAGGTCGCATGAAGCCAGTTTGGTCTTAGCCGTTATCCTTGATCTGGAATCTGGCCAAGCGATCTAATCGTCAATGGAACATACCTGTTCCGGCAGAAACGATAGTAGCGGACCTACCGGACACCTTTGGGTAGGCCATTACCTCGCCCCATGGTACCCAAGCTGAGCCGCTGTCCCCACACCCGAGCCCGTACATTGCTCGCACCTCTTCCAGCGAGGAACCAACATACTTCCGGGTGTGACCTTGACCCCTCATGCACACGCTCTGGTTGGTTCCAGGGCTGAGTTTCCACTCGTAGAGCTTCTTGGTCGTGGGACGAGTGCCAACGAACGCCCATCCCGATTTGATCAGCTTGCTCCAGCCGCCGCCGGGCGGGATGACGAACGATGACCACTGGCTGCTGCGGGCGGCACGGCCGGAACTCAACACGCCGAGTTCGCTGCGGAGCTGGCGTTGCTTGGACACGGGAGTATCAGAAGAGAACTCGACGTGTTTTGACAGGTCAGCTTCTGTTATCTCTGGATCGATTACGATGCCGCTGGCCGATGGGTCCACGGGATAGGAATCAAGGACTTCCTCAAGCGGAGCTTCGGGGGCGTCAGGCGTGATGTCGCCGGACACGTCTGTGACCGTGACAGTCACTTGCGGAGCTGGGGTGATCGTATCTGCGGGAGGTGCGACGTGGCCCGTGGCCGGTGGCGGAGAAGCGACCGCAACACCTGCCAATCCGGTCAGGCAGAGCCCGCTGGCGCACAGCACCGACAGTGCTGCGCAGAAATGCTTTGACCTCATTGTTGAATTGACCCTTCTTTCAGGGAGCGGCGGCTGCCTTAGCCGGGGAGCTCTGAAGAGTGGCCATATGCTCCGTCACGATCGCGCGAATCGTCAAGCCTTCCGACCCCTCCGAGCCATCCGCTCTCTGGGGCAAAACGTGCTAGCACGAATGGCGGGGCCGGGGTCAGGGGAGGTGGAGGATTTGGGCGCGCATGAGGGCGGCCTCGGCCTCGTCGTGGGCCACCAGCAGGACCGTCTTGCCCTGGGCGCGCTCGCGGATCACGGCCGCGGCCTGG
>JAISIU010000143.1 GCA_031261885.1 Bifidobacteriaceae bacterium | reverse complement strand
CATCGGACGCGGCCGATGGCGAGGACTCGGGACGGTTGTTCACGTTGCCGCTCATCGCGGTGCTGTGCGCGGTGTTCGCGGCGAACTTCGCGCTGTCCGGCACCGATCTCGGCATCGTCGCCTGCTTGCGCAGCTGGGGCGAGGTGTCGCTGACGGGCATCATCATGTCGGTCTGGGGTGTGACGAGCGGGCTGGCCGGGTTCACGTACGGCGCGCTGAAGCGTGGCTTCCATCCGTTGCTGTTGGCCGTCATCCTGGCGCTCGTCACGGCGCCCGTCGCGCTGGCCCGCGGCGGGCTGTGGCTCGGCATCCTCGTCGGCGTGGCCGGGCTCCTGTGCGCCCCGACGCTGGCCTCGGCGAACAACGCGATCACGAACATCGTGCCGGCGGGCCGGCTCGGGCTCGCGATGGGCTGGTACGGCACGGTCGGCACGGCCGCGTCGGCGCTCGGCTCGCCGCTGTGCGGCACGGTCATCGACAACTTCGGCGCGCCGGCCGCGTTCCTGCTCGCGGCCGGCGTCTCGCTCGTGTTGGGCGCGGGCGGATTGATCGCCACGCGCCATCACGATCTGGGCGGTTGACCCGTTCCCGGGCGGGCCTACTGGATCTCCAGCTGGGCGAACGTCGTCGCGGCGCCGGTCTGCGTCTCCTCGTAGGCGTCGGCCATCTCGCTCATGAGCGTCACGGCCTCATCGACGGTTTGCACGAGGTAGGCGGCCGCGGCCGTCCAGTCGGCGAACTCGGCGTTCGCCGCGACCTGGGCGTCTCCGCTCCATCCGGCCGCCATGTGCCCCCAGCCCCCTTTCAGGGCCTCGATGTCCTGGGACAGCCCGGCCACCCCGACGGAACGTATCCGCTGGGCCGTGGCCCTCATCTCATCCGGGTCGAACACCGTCTGACTCATTGCTCCACTCCCCCGTTCGTCCTGTGTTCTCAGGCGGTCTGAATCGTCACTTCGACCGTGGCGCGCGTGCCGGTGTTCGGCAGGCGCAGCACGTCGTTCAGCGTGAGGACCGAGCCGTCGGACAACCGTCCCTCCTCGCCGCGTTTCAGGCTGAGCCGGTCGCGGCCGTAGTCGGTCAGGACGGCCAGTTCGGCGAAGCCGACGCCGTGGTCGTCGTAGCCGGCGGACAGGACGCCGACGCGCTGGTGCTCGAAATGTCCCTCGGTTCCCTGAATCATCCGTTTGGTCTCTGGCATGGTGTGTGGTTCCTTCCCTGAGTGCTTGGTTGGTGCGTGTCCGCGGCGCTACCCGACGCTGCCGGTCCACGTGAGGTCGAAGAAGCTGTCGAATTGCGCCGGGGTGAGGCGGATCTCGCCGCCGGTGTCGGCCGTGTTGCCGGGCCCCCACGGGTCGGCCACGTAGATGTTCCCCTTCTGGTCCGTGCCGAGCACGGCGTAGCCGTGCGGGGCCATGAGGTCGATCTGGTCCTGCCGCCACGTGCCGCCCGGATCCTTGACCGCCACCGTCATTGGAGTGCTGAGCTCGTTGCTGTTGTGCGAGACGGTCACGATCTTCCCGGCGTTCAGCTGCGCGATCGTCTCTGCGGCGCCGGCGTGGTACAGCAGGGTGCCTTCCTTGCCGGTCAAGTATCCGCACACATCGTTCACGTTGAGGGTCTGCGGCGTTTTAGCACCGACCAGTTTCGTGATCGCGGCCTCATAGACCGAGGCGATGTTGGCTCCCCTGTACACACCGGACCCGGCACCGAACTCGTAAACCGACCCGACCGTGACAGTCGTCGGCTCACCGTCCTTGTAGAGGCAAACCTTGTACGCGTCGGCCGCGGCGTCCCAGGTGACGTGGCTGCGGATCCAGTTCTTGCCCGCAGTGGTGTTCTCCAGCGCCATCAGGGTCGAGAGGAAGCCGCAGTCGCCGTAGGCCCCTTGCCCGATGCTCAATGGATCCAGTCCAAGGTCGCTGAGGTCGATCTGCCCGCCGAGGCCCACGGTCTGCCCCACCTTGAAGCCGACCGTGTTCGCCAGGACGGACGCGTAGGGCCCGCCGCCGCCGTACGAGGAGGCCCCGCCGGCCAGTCCGCTGAGCGCCGCCGCCGCGGTCGAGACGTCGACCCAGTACTGGTCGATCTCCTTGTCCACCTTCTGGTAGAAGTCGCTGTAGGCGTTCGGGTCCTTCGCCGCCAACGCGGCCTGGAGCTCCCGAATGAAGCGTTTGATGTTGGCCTCATGCGCGGCCAGCTGCGTCGCGAAGGTTGCCAGCGTGCCGGCCGCGCTGCTGTACGCCCCGCTGGCGTGCGACAGACATGCCCGCAAGCGGTTCATCGTGGTCCGCGCCTGGCTGGCGTCGGCGCCGCTCCACGTCGTCACGTTCGCGATGCTTCCCACGGAGGCGGCGTGACTTTTCAGTTTGGCCGCCCAGTGGTGAAGCAGCCCGACCGTTGATCTGATGCCGGACACGGATCCCGGGAAATAGCTCATGGCACGCCCTCTCTCACAGCTTGCCGTATTCGACGCTGTCGAAGATCGATTGGAACTGGTGCGCCGTGAGGCGGATCTTGCCGCCCGTGTCCGCGGCATTCGCCGGTCCCCATGGGTTGGCGACGTAGACGTCGCCGTTCTTGTCGGTTCCCAGCACCGCGTACTGGTGGCCGCCGACGATGTCGACCGTCTCGGTCCGCCATGACCCACCCGGGTCCTGCACTTTCGCCTTGACCTCGACGCTGCCCCCGAGGTTCGCGGCCGTGACACTGTCGCCGTTCTTCAGGGCCGAGGCCGCGAGGGCGGCCGAGCCCTGAGTCTTGTAGACCGCGTTCTTGCCGGTCAGCAGTTCGAATGCCTCCCGGCCCGACCCGCCGTCGCCGAGGTCGCCCTTGCCGATGGCCTCGCCGACGGCCCGTTCGTAGACCGTGGCGATGTTCGCCGAATGGTCGTACCCCGAGCCGGCGCCTTGGGCGTAGCCGGACTTGACGAGGTAGGTGTGCGCCTTGCCGTTGATGTAGAGCGTGACGTCGTAGCCGTCCTTCGAGGCGTTCCATTTGACATGGCTGCGGATGAACGCACGGCCCTTGGCGCTGTTCTCCAATGACATGATCGTGGACAGAAGGTAGCAATCGCCGATCTGGCCCTGCGACACGCTCAGCGGGTCCAGGCCGGCGTCCGAGAGGTCGACCTGGCCCTTCAGCGCTTTGACGCCGCTGCGCGTCCCCTTCAGCACGCTGGCCGTGGAGAACGGCCCCTTGCCGCCGTAGTAGTGCGCCTCGTTCGCGTCCGACGTCAGTTTCTTGCACGCCTTGGCCACGTCGTACCAGTAGGTCGCGATCAGCCCCGCGACGAGGCCCTCGAACCGTTTCTCGGCCTGGGCTTTCGAGTAGCCCTCGCGAATCCATTCCGCCTTGTCCTTGACATAGGCCGTGTACTGTTCCTCGCACGTTTTGAGCTCTCCGGCAAACGTGCTCAGCGCTTTGCCGGCCGATTCATAGGAGCTCGCGGCGTGGGAGAGGCAGTGTTTGAGCCGCGTCAGGGTTGATTTCGCGGCGCCGGCGTCCTTGCCGTCCCAGCTCGTGACTTTCCCGATCGAGGCGACGGAGGAGGCTTGGCCCTTGAGTTTGGCGGAGCGGTGTTTGAGGCTCTTGGCGTCGGCGGCGATGCCGGAGACCGAGCCCGGGAAGAAGGTCACGGCCGTGCTCACTTGACCTTCGCGATGAGCTTCTTGGCCTTGGAGACGCACGAGGCCTCGAGTGAGGTGTGGTGCTCGGCGAGGTCTTTCATCGCATGGGACATGTCCTCGGCGCAGCTGCGGGCGTGGCCGACGGACGTTTTCCAGCCGGTCTCGAATTCGTGGTACGCGGATTCGAGTTCGGCGGCGCCGAGGGACTTGCCCATCGCGTCGCTTAATCCGCTGTGGATCTCACCGGACAGGTGCGACAGTGCGGACGCGTGTTTCTTCAGGTCAGCGGCATCGATTTTCGACGTCATCGGTTCTCTCTTGCCTTCCACAGGTGCTCGGGGATGGGTATGCGGAAGCGCAAACGCCGAATCGGCCTGGTGGGGCGCCGCGCCGGACGGGAGAGGGGCTCCCGCCCGTTCTTCTAAGGGGAGTGGCGCCGACCGTCGGCCTGGACGGCGCCGAGGATCCGTGTCCTATCGGAGCGGACCCGTGTCCCGTCTCGGTCCCGGGACCCACGTCGGTACCGGGGCAGCGTCCGCGACGAGCGCACCGGGCCCGGCGGCGGCCCTGGGGCCGGGCCGCCGGGCACCGGCGCGATCGGTGCGAACGTCGCTTGGGGCAAGACGAGGCCCTGGGGCGCTAAGCGCCGTCAACAGCGGCGTGATCAGGGGCACACCATTAAGGTAGCCCTAATTCGCCCTCAGTGAAACGGGGGCTAGCCCCCCTAATTTGTTGCGTTCTGGCCGGTCGCGCCGCGTTTCGACGCCAATCGCAGCACGCGGCCGATGCCGTCACTCACCATTCGCGGCGCGGCCGCCGGGAGGAAGTGGCCTTCGCGCGGCACGATGACGGTCCGCGCCCCGGGAATCTGGGCCGCGAGCCTGGCCGTGTGCGACCGTGCGATCATGTCGGCGCCGCCGGCCATGACGACGG
The DNA here is from genome assembly GCA_031261885.1 of Bifidobacteriaceae bacterium. Lineage (GTDB taxonomy): Bacteria > Actinomycetota > Actinomycetes > Actinomycetales > WQXJ01 > JAISIU01. Next base: position 543 of record JAISIU010000143.1, on the reverse strand, counting down.
TCGGGACGCCGATCCGCCCGAGCTGCTCGGCTCGGAGCAGCGGCTGGCCCACCATGAGGCCCCAGACGCGCGCCCTCTGGCGCGCCCGCTCGCTCACGACACCCCAGGCTCTGAGCGCCGCGTATCCCAGCAGCACACTCGCGTGGGTCCGGGCCCTGAGCCCGCCGGGGCGCGCGTTCGCGCCGATCAGCAGCAGGCCGGCCGCGGCCTCGGGGCGGTGCGCGGCCAGTTCCAGTGCCACGTTCGCGCCGTCCGAGAAGCCGACGATGACGGCCGCGCCCGGTCCGGTCAGGCCGACCCTCGTGAGTCCATCCGCGAGCAGTTGCGCGGTCTTCTGGAGCCTCAGCTTGGGCGGGAACAACCCGCTCCACGGACGGCCGGGGCGCCTGCCAGCGTCGAGCGACCCCGGCGTGTTCCCGTGCCCGGGGGCCTCGGGGCACACGACGGGCTGGTCCGGGGGCAGCAACCCGAGCACGCGGTCCCACTCGGCGGCGCCGCCGCCGTTGCCGTGGAGCAGCACGAGGGCCCGGCCGGCCGCGCGGT
>JAISIU010000074.1 GCA_031261885.1 Bifidobacteriaceae bacterium | reverse complement strand
GGTCGCTGAGCGCCTCGCCCAGCACGCCGCACAGGTCGGTGACGTACCGCGCCGGGTCCACGGGGGTGCCGGTGCCGTCCTGCGCCTGTTCGATCGGCACGAGCCAGCCCGTCTCGCCGGCGGCCACGACCTCGGGGATGCCGCCGGTCGCGGTGCCGACCACGGGCACGCCGCAGGCCATGGCCTCGAGGTTCACGATGCCGAGCGGTTCGTAGATCGACGGGCAGACGAACACTGTGGCGGCCGTGAGGATCGCCATGAGCGCGAGGTGCGGCAGCATCTGGTCGATGAACACGACGCCGCTCCCGCGGGCGGCCCGGAGCCGCCCGACCAGCTCCTTGACCTCGGCCTCGATCTCCGGGGTGTCGGGCGCTCCGGCGCACAGCACGATCTGGACCTCGGGTTCCAGCCGGGCGGCGGCGCGCAGCAGGTAGGGCAGGCCTTTCTGGCGGGTCTGCCGCCCGACGAACACGACCGTGGGCCGCCCCGGGTCGATCCCGTACAGGTCGAGCACCTTGTCCGCGGCCTCGCCCCGGTACGGGTGCCAAGCGTCGACGTCGATGCCGTTGTGGACCACGACCACCTTGTCGGGGTCCACCTCGGGGTAGACACGCAGGATGTCGCGCCGCATGCCGGCGGAGACGGCGATGACGCGCGCCGCGGCCTGGTAGGCGGTGCGTTCTGCCCAGCGGGACAGCCGGTAGCCGCCGCCCAGCTGCTCGGCCTTCCACGGCCGGAGCGGTTCCAGCGAGTGGGCGGTCAGGACGTGCGGGACGCCGCCCAGCAGCGCGGCCAGGTGGCCGGCCAGGTTCGCGTACCACGTGTGGGAGTGGACGATGTCGGCGTGTTGGGCCGCGCCCGCGATCTGAAGGTCGGTGCCGAACACCGCGAGCGCGGCGTTGCCGGCCTGGGCCGGGTCGCCCTCGGGGTAGGCCGTGACGCCGGGTTCGGTGCGCGGCTCGCCGAAGCAGCGGACGTGGACGTGGGCGCGTTTCCTCAGCACCTTGACGAGTTCGGCGACGTGGACGCCGGCGCCGCCGTAGACGGCGGGCGGGTATTCGCGGGTCACGATCTCGACGTGGAGGTCCGATGCCGGAGCCCGGCCGGGTTGGACCGTCGCCTTGGCGGTGGGGTCAGGCTGGGCGGTGTGGGCGTCCGATGACGCGGGCCGAGCGGGCGCGGTGCGCGCGGTAGGCGCTGTGGGCGCGGCCGAAGCGGAAGGGGCGGGGGCGCCATCGGCCCCGGACCGGGTTTGTGCTGTCACGGCACCAAGGTTAGTCCGGCGGCCGTGTCGCCCGCGGTTCCGGAGAACCCGCCCCAGTGGCCCGGGACCGACTCCCCCAGCCGCGCCGGAAGCCGAGAATACTAAGCATTGGTCCGGCCCCAGAAGATAAGGAGTTTTCATGCCTTCGCCCCACGGCACCCCGCACCGCCCAACGAAACGGCGCACCGTCGCCATCGCCGCCATCGTGACCGCTCTCGCTGCCATCACCCCGGCGGCCTCCGCGGTCGCCACGGCTGCCCCCGCCACGCCTGGCGCGGTCACCTCGGCCGCTGCCCAAGTGGCGAACGCCCCGGCCACGGCCACGGCCACCAGGTTCGCCAAGCGCACGGTCAAGAGCAGCTTCACCTCACACACGCTGTGGCCCAAGAGGCTCAAGGTGCGCGGCACGCTGCCCGTCCTCAAAGGATCCACGGCGGCCAACCGCCGAATCGTCGCCCACTGGGCTAAGAAAGTTCTCAAGCACGAAGAGGCCACTACCCGCCGCTACACGGTCACCAGGGCGGACGTGAAAAAGGACAAGAAGCTCTGGGGCAGCTCCTACAGGTTCAGCGACGTGAAGGTCTCGCACGCCTATCCGCTCCGTCTCATCGCCGCCGGTTCGGTCTACGAGGGCCGCTACCTGTCGATGACGGTCCTCGCCAAGGAACCACTCGACGTCGACCTCGGCGTCGGCGACACCCTGCCAACGTCCGTCTGGTCACTGACGCTCGACCTCACGACCGGGAAGAGGGTTCCCCTGAGCACGTTCGTGAACAGCGCTTCAACCCTTCAGAGCGCGTTCCGGAGCGCCTGCTCCGACAAGTATCCCGACGGGGCCGCCCCCTGCGGCACGATGACCATCCCAACCAATCTCGCCTACCCGCAGTGCACGGACAACGCCTCGTTCTTCACGCGCCCCGGCCTGAAGTCGACGTGCATCATCAAGGATTCCGACGGCGTTGCGGATCTGAACAGTCCGCACGGCTGGCGCGTTTCAGCCGCCGGCGTCACGCTCGTCGGCTTCGCCCAGCAGGACACCCCGCCGTATTACAGCGCCACGGTCCCCTGGTCCGCGCTTTCCTAGCGAAGTGCGGGTCCCGGTTCCAGGGATCGGTCTGGAACCGGGACCCCCGCCACGGGTGGGGCGGGCGCTCAAGAGGCTCGGCGCCCGCCACGCGCCCCTGCAACCGGATCGGGCCTAGCCGACCTGTATCACGTGGCGGCTCGACTTGCCGCCCGCCTTCACCTTGACCACGGCCTTGCCGGCCTGCCTGGCCACGAGCCGGCCGGCCTTGTCGACCGTCGCGACCGCCTTGTCCGAGGACGTGAACGTCACGCGGGCATCGGTCGCCGTGGCCGGTGACACCGTGCCCGTGACCCACTTGACCTCGCCCACCGAGAGCGTCGTGATCTTGCTCAGACCGCTGGCCTTCACCTTCCGCACCTTCACGGTACGGGCGTGCTTCGGCTTGACGGTCACGCGGATCTTCCACCGGTGCGAACCGGCCGACGCCGTCACGATCGCCTTGCCGGCCTTCTTCCCAGTGATCCGGCCCGAAGCGGCCACGGCCGCCACCGACTTCTTCGACGACTTATAGCTGACCTTCGCCAGACCCGTCGCCGTGTAGGCCTCGACGCTGACCGACCGGCGCGTGCCGGCCTTCAGGACCAACGCCTTCTGCGCGCCCTTCACCTTCAGGACCACGGTCCCGAGGGCGGAACCGGACTGGCTCGGCTGGGAGCTCGGCGCGCCGGTCTCGTTCGGGTGCGCCTGGCCGTTACCGGCCGGAGCGGACGATGTCGGCGCGGGCGGTTCGGTGGTGGGCGTCCCCGTGGTCGGCCCACCGGTCGGAGTCTGCGTGGTCGGTTCGCCGGTCGGCGTGGTGGTATCGGTCGGTTCCGGGGCCGGCGTCGTCGTAGTCGGTCCCGTGGTCGGCGTCGGTTCAGTGGTCGTGGTCGGTTCGGTGGTTGGTTCCGTCGTCGGCGTCCCCGTGGTCGGTTCCGTCGTCGGCGTCGGCTCGCTGGTCGGCGTCGGCGTTTCAGTTGGCGTTTCGGTTGGCGTCGCGGTCGGTGTTTCAGTCGGCGTCGCGGTCGGCGTTTCAGTCGGCGTCGCGGTCGGCGTCGCCGAGATATGGGCGATGACGACCGACGCGGCCGGCACGAACAGCTGGTAGTTCTGTCCGCCGGTCACGGAATCAAGCACGATGCCGTATGTCCCGTCGGTAGTGAAGGCCGGGTCGTACGCGAGGGTCACGTCGAGCCCGGGCGTCTCCGAGCGGCTCTGGCCGTCGGCGTCGAGCAGCACGGGCGTCGGGGCCGGCGGCTCATCGCC
>JAISIU010000336.1 GCA_031261885.1 Bifidobacteriaceae bacterium | reverse complement strand
CGCAAAGTCAAGGACGCCCTGACCGGCCGGATCGAACTCATCACCCTATGGCCACTGGCGCAGGGGGAGGTCCACGGCACCGGTGGCATCATCGACGGATTATTCGCCGGCCGGCCGCCGATGGTCCAGGACGCGCCCGTCGGGCATCAGGCCTTCCTCGCGCCACTCGCCGCTGGTGGCTACCCGGAGGCCATGAGCCGCGATGACCGTCGGCGCGGCCGCTGGTTCCGCTCATACCTCGAAACCCTGCTGGACCGCGAGCTGCGCGACCTGTCCGACGCCCAAAAGCTCCAGGAAGTCCCGCATCTCCTCCGTCTGGTGGCCGCCCAGAGCTCGGGCATCCTCAACTACCAAACCATCGCCAACCGCCTGCAGCTGAATGAGAAAACGGTCAAGGCCTACCTTGAGCTCCTCGAGACCGCGTTCATTACTTGCCGGCTGCCGGCGTGGCGGCCGGGCCTCGCGGCCCGCGAGGTCCACGCCCCCAAACTTCACCTGGTCGACACCGGCCTCCTGCTCCACGTCATCGGAGCCGATGAGGCACGCTTGGGCCAGGACCCGCAAGTCACCGGCATGGCGCTGGAGAACTTCGTCGCGATGGAAATCGTCAAGCAGCTGGTCCCAGCCCAAGTCGAAGCCACGGCCTACCACTACCGCTTCGGCCGGTCCGAGGTCGACATCGTCCTCGAATCGACCGCCGGCGACATCGTCGGCATCGAAGTCAAGGCGAGCGCCACCCCCAGCCACCAGGACCGGCTCGGCCTGGAAAAGGTGCGCGAACTGGCCGGTGACCGGTTCAAGCTCGGCATGATCGTGTACACCGGACGGCAGACCCTCCCCTTGGGGGACCGCCTCTGGGCCGTCCCCGTCAGCGGCCTGTGGAGTTGACCGCCCCAGCCGCGCGGCCGCCGCTGGTCAGGCGGCGAGGAAGGACTTGACCATCTGGGTCAGGGCCTCTGGTTCCTCGGCCTTCGCCATGTGGCCGGACCGCTTTAGTTGACTTGGTTGACGAACAAGTGTTCGGCGAGTGATACTTGGTGATCAACGGCCTACCGTTCATGCGGATGGGTTCGTTGCGACCCGTACCCGGCAGCACTGTGATCGGAAGGGAGAGCACCATGAGCCAAACCGTCTTAGACCGGCCAGCAGGGACACCGGCACGCGCCGAGTCACAGGTGCTGGACCAACTGTTCGACCGCCTGCGCAAGCGACTGCGGCCGCAGGACCTGAAGACCGCCCCACTCGATGAGATCGCGGACCGCATGGCGGCCGCCGTACCGCAGGCAGCCGGTGCCGCCTGGAGCGAGCTACTGGGTCCCGTCTACACCACGGCATCGCTCACCGCGTTCCTTGGGATCACCCGTCAGGCCGTGAATCGAGCAGCACATGAGCTGCGCATCTTGCGGTTGATCTGCCAGAACGGCGACGCGGTCTACCCCGCCTTCCAATTCTCACAAGACGGTTCGGTCGCGCCCGGGCTGCGTCAAGTACTCCACGCCCTGGCACAAGGCATCGAGGACCCATGGACCTGGGCTCAATGGCTAGCGGCACCCACCTCGGCTGGCCGCGCCATCGACCGTCTTCGCACGGGACAGCTGGACGCCGTTCTTCTACAAGCCCATCAAGACGCGGCCTCCTGGGCCAGCTGAAACCGGCGCTTGCAATGTCTAAGACTCACAACCAGCCCAAGCCAACCACCGAGAAAGTAGCGCAGACACCGCCACCCACAGGCCTGAACCTCGTCGGGTTTCCCTCTGCCGAACTCGTCACCGGCACCTCCCTCTGGAGAGCGCACCGCGTGACCCGCTCAGAATGGTGGTTCGCGAGCGCGCCGGGCCGCTTCGATTTACCTGAACCACGCGGCACCTGGTACGCGGCCGACGACACCGCCACCGCAGTACGCGAACACCTGCGCGCCACGCTCATCGCCACCGGCGCCGTCACCGCTCGTTTGGCCCAGTCTTTTCACCTCACCAAAGTCCGCCTCAAACAACGAATAAAGTGCGCGGCTGTGTCGGACAACAACGCTGCCGCTTGGGGAATCACGCGCGAGCTCGTCACGATGACGGATTACCAGGTCACACACGAATGGGCCAAGGCGTTCGCCCAGGCCGGCTTTGACGGCATCCGCTACGGTTCAAGGTTCACCACGGGGGAACCCACCGCGTGGGCACTGTTCGGCGATGCGGGCGCGCCGCAGACCCCGCCGGGCCAGATGAACGCCCACATGACCGGCCTCGGCGCCTGCGAGGATGCAGGGCTGCGCGTGCTCTGGACCCCGCGTGGCGCCACCGAGCTGGATCGTATATAAGAAGTACCACTCAGGCGGCAAGGAAGGACTTGACCATCTGGGTCAGGGCCTCCGGTTCCTCGGCCTTCGCCATGTGGCCGGAGCGCTCCATGACCTCGAAGCGCGCGCCCGGGATCAGCTCCGCCACCTCCTGGCCCAGCGCCGGCGGGTTTAACCCGTCGTGCGCGCCCGAGACCACGAGCGTGGGACACGTCACCCCGGGCAGGCCGGGCCTCAGGTCGAAGTCCGCCAACGAGGCGTCCACGGCCTTCATCTGCTCGGGCGTCAGATCCTCCCCCACCTCGGCCGCCGTCTCCGCCAGGATCTCGGCCCGCCGTTCGGGCGGCGTGTCTGGCGCCCACAGCGCCCCGGACATCGCCTCCATGAGCTGCTCCTGACTCAGCGTGGTCGGGTCCAGCCCGCGCCTGGCCATATACGCCCCCACCGAGGACGTCTTGCCGTGCCCCTTCGTCACGAGCAGCACCAGGTGCCCGATCCGGTCGGGGTGCAGCACCGCCGCCTGCGCCGCGATGTACGAGCCCATCGATTCGCCCAACAGGTCAGCCCGCTCGTAGCCCAACGCCTCGATCAGCCCGGCCACCGCCTCGCCCTGGTCCGCCAGCGTGAAGCGGGCCGGCTTGGCGGACAGGCCGTGCCCGATGGCGTCCAGCAGGATCACGCGGTAATCGGCGGCGAAGCGCTTCGCGAAAGCGAGCATCGAACCGGAATCCGAATACAGCCCGTGGACCATCACGAGCGGCGGCGCCGCCGCCTCCCCCAGCGTCCGATAGTTGACACCGAACCCACCAACCTGTTGAACCGTCATCGTGCCCCTCCGAATCTTGCGGTCCCACTCGGCATCGTGCGCGGACTTCCACCGCGCGCCAATTTCCCCACGTTAACGCATCGCCCCACTGATCTGGGTTTCCCAAGCGGCTCTGGGCCGAACCTTTCGCGCCCGGTCCCAGTCCGTCATCGGACACGGTCCCGGGGCACAGCCGCGACGCACCAGGCGGCGATGTATTCGGTCACGATCCGCGCGACGGCCGCGACCCGGTCCGCGTCCAACATGGGAAAACGGGCGGCGATCACTCGCCCGTGGCCGTCCGGTTCAAGCTCCGGCCCGCTGAGCAGCTGATCCTTACGCAGCTCCACCATGACGGACTGGACGCGACCGTCGCGGCCGTACTGGGCCAGCGGCACGTAGGAGCCGGAAAACGGCGTGTTGCGGCCCGGCTCGAACCCGGCCCGGCGGAAGCGGTCGGCGAGGAAGTCGACATCGGGCGCGTGGAGGTCCTCATACCCGAGGCAGACCGGCGGGCGCGGCTGGTCCGGGTGCCGCTCGTAGGGCAGCGGCTCGGTCGCGTACGAGTGCAGGTCGACGATCAGGACCCGGCCGTGCCGGGCCAGCA
>JAISIU010000304.1 GCA_031261885.1 Bifidobacteriaceae bacterium | reverse complement strand
GTCCGCCCGGTCCATGGCATGGCCCGCCGCCTGGCCGAGGCGGCGCGCCTCGGGGCGCGCCGCGCCGTTGTCCCGGTCGGCACGGCCGCCTCGGTCGCGGTGGATCCGGCCCTCGATTTGGTCGAGGCCCCGGACGTCCGCACGGCCGCCCGCCGCGCCCTGGAGGCGGCGGCCTGCGCCGCCTGACAGTGGCAAACTTGGTCTCTTTCCTAAGCGAGGATGGTGATGCACGGGATGCCCGCGTATGAGGTTGTGGCGCGCCACGAGGGCCGGTGGTGGGTGTTCCGGCTGCCCGCTTTGACATCTCCAGGTCCAGACGGCAAGAAGACAATCACGGCGATGGGGCAGGCACGCCGCGCGCGGGACATTGCGGCTGAGGCGGGGGACATTGCGTCGATGTGGACGGATCAGCCCTCCGAGGCAATCGCCGTGAACGTCCGTTTCGAGCTGCCCGCGACGGTTGCTGGGGCCGTGGAAGAGGCGAGCCGACTGGACCGCGAAGGTCGCTCCGCCTTGGTGCGCGCCGCCGCGCTTCGGCGGGAGTCGGCGATGGCTCTCCGCCGCGACGGCCTAAGCCAAACCGACATCGCGGCCGTCCTGGGCCTCTCCCGCCAACGCATCGGCCGACTTTGCTGCTATTGGTCGACCTGGACTTTCAAGCACTCTTGTAATGATCCGTCAGCCAGTATTTGGGCAGTTGTCTGGGCTTTAAAGTAACCCTGTTATCATTTCTAACTTGCCACCATCTTTCACATCTGGAAAGTGGTACAATATGCTCCGGGGCGAACGATCGAGTATAGGTCGTTGATGAGAGACTGGTGTCCAGTGTTATCACTGATGTTGATTAATTCGCCAACCATGGTGAAATTTTCATGTCAATTGCACAACTATGAACTCTCTGATTGTGCCAAGTTAGGATACCCAGTTCTTGTGCTTCTGGGAGAGAATGCTAAGGTCTTGTCATGATGCAGTTTCTGTTGCTGCCGGAGTGCGGTCAAGCGTATAAAACGATTAAGTCTTACCAGAATGACGATGGCGGCTGGGGTGAGCACCGCACGCAGTCAAGCCGTCTTACTAATACTTGTGAGGCGATCTGGGCACTTGCCAGAATTGGTGAGGATTGGGAAGAAAACGAATCTGCTATCAATGTCTTGATCCGCGGCTTGCGCGGAGAAAACCCTGAGACGCGCCAAAATGCGTCGAAGCTTCGAGATTATGCTTGGTCGCTCATAGCGCTTGAGGCGATGAACGAAGAGCCTTTTTCCTCGCAGTTGCAAGAAAGAATTGATTCCACCATGGACAGCTTGCTTGGGATGACAGATCAAGCAAAGGCGTTCGCGGTTGACTCTGACGCTCTGACTGACAGCCCATTCATTGTCTCGATTGTACTTCATGCGTTTGAGGGCTATTGTGGCGACAGGGCGGAGAAGGTGGCAGGCAAAATCGAAAGATTATTGGGAGAGCTTGTTTCGGCGCAGAACCCAGATGGTGGTTGGTCGAGTCGCGAGATTGGGAAATGTTCAGATGCAGCTGGTACTGCATACGCGTTTTGTGCCATTGCGAGGAACGCAGCGACTAATCAAATTTCTTCGGACGCTCAGGAAGCGTTAAGGAAAGCGATTCATTATTTGCACGGTGCAGACCTGAATGAAATTACGACAGAGGTTGAATTGCGGACTGTTGTTCCTCCGTACAGGCATTATACTCGGGCCTGGGCGTTGATGGGCTTCGGGTGGTTGTACCAGAGCGGTATCGGGTTTGAGGACGGTAAGATCCTTCTAGGTGAGCTCTTGGCCGAGTACTCGAATGGTGGTTGGTCCATATTCAACTTGGAGGGAGAGGACGCGCCGTTGTTGTGGGCGACGTCGCTTGCAGTTGTGGCGATATTGACGTACTGCCAATTTGTGCCATTGGCCGCGTTGCTTGGTGGGCGTAAGTGGTTGGAACAGAAGCGTGCGCGAATTTTCGCAAAACTGTTACCGGCGAGGTCGAAGAGGCCATGGCTGACAGTGGCGATCGAGGTGGCACTGCCGGCTATCGTGGCATTTGTGGTGACGTGGTGGCTGTGTTCACGGAGCGGTCTCTCTGCTGTTGGTAGTGTTACAGTTGCAGGAGTGATTGCCACGTTGTTTACGGGTGTGGTTGGCGCGGTCGGTACGCTTGTTGCGGTTGTCAAGGGCAAAGAGATTTGATTGAGATCGGCCGCAGCGCGGGAACGGTTGGGCTGATGAGGGGGTGTGGCGTGGGCGGCAGGGGCGCGTTGTACAGGGAGGTGTTGGCGGCCGGAAGGTTGATATTGGGGGATGGGCGAGGTTGCCGGTAGTGGGCGAAGACTGTGCTCGGTGGGCTGTGGCGAATCCCGGGCCGTTGGAGTTGGGCGGTGAGGAGGTAGCGGCTGTGGTTACTGGGGAAGTCTGCAGAGCGCGACGTGGCGTGGTAGCTGGGCGAGGCACGAGATGTCCGTAGGGCCGCCCGCCGCGTCCTGGAGGCGACGGCCTGCGTCGCCTGACTATGGTCGACTGGCCGTCCCGTCAGCGCGGTCCGGGTAGAAACCTGACTTGGTCGAGGGCAGTGACGATTGTCATGGTGCCAGCGGCGCGGAAGCGCTCGGGTTTGTCGGGTTTGTTCGCGTAGGCGATCACCTGGACGTGCGCGGCGCGAGCGGCCTCAATGTCGGACTCTGAGTCGCCTATCAGGACGGCGGCTTCGGGGGGACGACCGAAGTGGGCCACGGCTTGGAGCAGGAGGTAGGGCGCCGGCTTCATCAGGTCCGGCCGCTGGGGCGGGCGGGCAAAGATCCGCATTCCCGAGAAAAGGGGCCGGAAGCGGTCGGCCAACAGTGACACGGCGGACAGTGAATTGTTCGTGACGATCGCCATCGGGATATGCGCGGCGCGCGCGCGGCCGATGAGCCCACGGAGCCCCGGGGTCAGCGTGGCCGTCTTTGCGCCGAGCATCTCGACCTGGCAGACGGTCTCCTCGGCCTCCGCCAAGAGCCCGGCCTGATCGGTCGCGGCGGCGCGGAGGATGGCCAACAGGTCGTCAGAGTCGACACGGTCGGCCAGGTCGCGCAGGCGACGGGACCGGCAGACCAAGGCCGCGGCGTAGGCGGCCGGTAGGTCGATGTGGCGGAACAGGTCGCAGATCGGACCGTCGCAGTCGAGGAACAGGGCAGCGGGAGAGGAAGCGCCGGGGCGCTCGGGGCCGGCTGCTGGCTGTGTTGGCACGCTGGCGAGCCTATCGGGCCATGGGCGGGCTGCGGCGGGCACGGATACACCCCTGCCGCCCTGCGCTTGGCCTCGGGAACGGTGCCTACGCTGCCCCACCACGCCCCGATGAGAGGTTGTAGGTTACAGGTTATAGGTTGTGAGTTATAGGTTATAGGTTCGACATATTCGCAGGTAAATTGGTATTTTGAGGGTTGGAGCGATGGTTTCGGGTTGTAGGTTGTGAGTTGTAAGTTATAGGTTGTAGGTTGTGAGTTATAGGTTGTAGGTTCGGTTGGAGGCTGATGTGCGACTGGCTGAGATGGTTGCGGATGCCGTGGCTCGGCTGCGGCTGGCAGGTACCGACCTGGAAGGCATCGAGGCCAAGCGGGCGTCCGGCGGGATGCCGCGGTCGCTGCTGGAAACGATCTCGGCCTTCGCGAATGGCGTGGGCGGCCTGGTCATCCTCGGCCTCGACGAGGAAGACGGCTTCATGGCCGTCCCAACCGAGGTGGGGCCTCTGGCCGATGCCGTGGCGGTCGCCTGCCGTGATTTGGTCGAACCGGCCGTGGCGCCGGACATCGACATCGTGCCGGTGGATGGGACACCAGTGGTCGCGGCCTGGATCCCCGAGCTGGACCGTGCGCGGAAACCATGCTTCGTCAAATCGCAAGGGCTTGAACGCGGTTCCTACCTGCGGGCTCACGACGGCGACCGTCACCTCACCACCTACGAGGTCCATGTACTTGTGGAAGGCGGCGGGCAGCCTCACGATGACGCAGCGCCCGTCCCGGGTGCGGCTCTGGCTGACCTCGATGGCGACCAGGTCGCCCGCCTGCTCGCCCGCGTCAAGACGGTGCGCGGGCCCGTGTTCGGCTCGGTCGAGGATTGTGACATCCTGCGAATGCTGGGTGTTGTCGTCGACGGTCCAGATGGGGCCGACGCGATTTCGCTGGCCGGCCTTCTCGCGTTGGGGCGGTATCCGCAACAGCTTTTCCCGCAGCTCGACGTCACGTTCGTCGCCTACAAGCGGCCAGATGGTCGGCCGATGCGCGACGGCACCCGCTTCGCTGACAACGTGTCGATCGACGGTCCGATCCCGCTGCAAGTGACACAGGCCATCGCGGCCGTCGAGCGCAATACCCTGCGCGGCGCCCGCATCACGGGCGCGGGTCGCGAAGACCTCCCCGAGTTCCCAGAGGAGGCGGTGCGTGAGCTGGTCGTCAACGCGCTCATGCACCGCGACTACCATCCGCTGGCCCAGGGCACCCAGGTGCGCGTCGAGTTGTACCCGGACCGGTTGGTGGTGACCAACCCGGGCGGCCTGTACGGACCCATCAGCCCGGATGACTTACTGGCCGTTCCCGTTTCCTCGTCCCGGAACCCCGTCCTCGCCAAGCTGCTCGAAGACGTCCAAATGCCGGGCGTCGCCCGCACCGTGTGCGAGAACCGGGGCACTGGCTTGTTCGCGGTATCAGCCGCCCTGAGGGACGCCGGCATGGCCGCGCCGGAGATCCACACGAACCTGCGTTCCTTCAGCGTCACGCTCAAGAGCAACGCGTACAGCGCCCCGCCGAGCCCGGTCGTGACAGTGGCTCCGGCGGCCTCTGCCACCAGCGCCTCGCCTGCCCAAGTCGTCACACCGGGCGATACGCGCCAACCCGCCCAGGAAGTCGACCCGATCCTTGACCTGCTGGCCGCTGGCCCGGCTCGTGCCATCGACATCGCCCAGAGGCTCGGCATCAGCCGCACCGCCGTCACCAAGCGGCTCGACAAACTGTCAGTGGCCGGCCAGGTCGTCCCGACGGAGGAGAACCGATACAGTCCCCGAAACGCCTGGGCGCTCGCTCCCGGTGCTGGCCCCCGGAAGCCGTGACCAAGCCCTGGCCCTTCACCCTGTGATCAGTCATTGGCGATCGCAGGCTTTAGATTGTGGGTCCGCGGAAGGTAAAGGCACAGCCCAGGGCGGGTTGTGCTAGTGTCTTGCCTCGTGATTTCCGCCAAGACTGTTGCCGCGCCGCACCGCTGCGGGCGCGCCATGTCTTGTTGCCGAATGTTCTAGCCGCGAGCCGCACCCCGGCCTGACAAGGCCTGCCGCTCGCACACCCCTCAGCTCTCCGGGGCGCCGCTTGCACGCCGCCCCTGGCCAATCCTGAAGGCCGAGCTCAGCGGGTGCCGCATCAACCAGCGCCGCGACGCGCGCGGCCGGACCGCCTCATGCGCCGGCCACGCCGAGCCGCCCGGCCCACCCTCGTTTGACCCGCCGTTTGCCATTCCCGGCCCGGTGTGACCCCACGTGGCCAGCGGGACCGGGCGCGCGCCGTCAGCGGCCAGAACGCCAATCACCAGTAAAGGTACAACTATGTCCAAGCAACGAAATGCCATTGCTCTCGCCTCGGCCCTGACCTCCGCCATCACCCCCGCCGCCGCTCGGGCCCACACCAGCCCCAACCGCCGCCGTACCCGCCGCCGCGCCATCGTCCCCGCGCTCGCCATCGCCCTGGCCGCCACCGCGACCGCCGCACTCGCGGGCTGCGCCTCCCCGGCCGCGCACTCCGCCGGGAACGCCACCACCCGAACCGGTGTGCCGGCATCGTCCACCCAATCCGCGAACCGCGCAGCCGCCACGGTCACGATCCCCACCCCCGCCGGGGACCCGTCCCTGGCAGCCGACCCGGCCGTCGCGAAACTGAACGGCACCATCACGTTCGGCACCGAGGGCACCTACTCGCCATTCGACTACCACCCGGCCGGCGGCGGCGCCCTGACGGGCTACGACGTCGACGTGGCCAAAGCCGTCGCGGCCAAGCTCGGCCTGACCGCCAAGTTCCAGGAGACCACATGGGACGCGCTGTTCCCCGCGCTGACCTCGCACCGCATCGACGCCGCCCTCGACGAGATCGAGATCACGCCGCAGCGCCAGGCCACGTACGACCTCACGGACCCGTACTCCGTCTCCTACCCCGTCGTCATCACGAAGGCCTCTGACACCTCGATCACACAGGCCAGCGACCTCAAGGGCAAGAGCTCGGCCAACTCGAGCGGTTCGAACTGGGGCGCCATCGCC
>JAISIU010000291.1 GCA_031261885.1 Bifidobacteriaceae bacterium | reverse complement strand
CACCCCGACGTAGAGCAGCCGCCGCTCCTCGGCGACCTCGGCCGGGCTCGTGGCCAGCGAGATCGGCAGCAGCCCGTCCGAGAGGCCGGCCAGGAACACGGCTTCCCATTCCAGGCCCTTCGCGGCGTGCAGCGAGGCGAGCGTCACGCCGGACGGCTCCGGCGCGTGGTCCTGCGCGGCCCGTTCGACGATGACGTCCACCACCTGCCTGAGCGTGGTCGCCCCGCCCGCGATGAGCTCGCGCGCCAACCGCTCCAGCGCGTCGAGCGACTCCCACTTGTCACGCGTGGCCCCGCGCTCCGCCGGCGGCTCGCTCCGCCACCCGGCGGCCCCGAGCGCGTCGTGCACCCGTTCCAGCACGGTCGCGCCTTGGCCGCTCGCCGCCTGGACCCGCGCCTCGCTACGCAGCAGCGCGACCGCCTGCCGCACCTCCTGGCGCGTGAAGAAACGCTGCCCGCCGCGCACCTGGTAGGCCACCCTGGCGTCGTCGAGTGCGGTCTCGAACGGCTCGGACTGGCCGTTCGTGCGGAACAGGATCGCAACATCGGCCGGCCGGACGCCGCCGGCCACGAGCCGCCGGATCTCCCGGACCACGCCCTCCGCCTCCTGGACGTCATCGGCGAACCGGCCCCACAGCACGGGCGGGCCGGACGGCAGTTGCGCCACGAGTTCGACGCCGGCGCGCGCACCCGCCCCGACCGCGCGGCTCACCAGGGCGTCGCCGCCGATGCCGTCACGCACCAGCGCGACCGCGGGACCGCCCGGCCTGGCCGCAGCCCCGAAACCGAGCGTGCGGTTCGCGAGCGAGACCACCTCGGGCGTGGAGCGGTAGTCGCGTACCAGCCGGATGACGGGCGCACCCGGGTAGTGGCGCGGGAAGTCGAGGAGGGGACGGGCGGAGGCGCCGGCGAACGAGTAGATGGTCTGGTTCGGGTCGCCGACCACGCAGACCTCGCGCCGCCCGCCGAGCCAGAGGTCAAGCAGCCGCTGCTGCACGGGCGAGACATCCTGGTACTCGTCGACGACGAAGTGCCGGTACTGGCCCCGCACCTGGTCTGCTACCTGGGGGTAGTCCTCGAGCAGACCGCAGGTGGCGAGCAACACGTCCTCGAAGTCCATGGCCTCGGCCTCGGCGAGGATGCGTTCGTAGACGCCCATGAGCCGGGCCACGCCGACGGCGTCGTGCCCGGCCACCTGGCCGCGGCCGGCCTTCTCGGCCCCGGCTTGGTAGTCCTCGGCGGTCCACAGCTGGACCTTGGCCCATTCGATCTCCGCGGCCAGGTCGCGGATCGCGGCCCGGTCCACCTCGAAGCCGAGGCGGGCGGCGGCCTGGGCCACGAGCGGCGCCTTGTGCTCCACGAGCCGGGGCGGGCGGCGCCTGGTCACCTTCGGCAGAAAGTACGTGAGCTGCCGGAGCGCGGCGGAGTGGAAGGTCCGGGCCTGGACGCCGGGCGCGCCGAGCTGGCGCAGCCGCGCCCGCATCTCGCCGGCCGCACGCGTCGTGAACGTGACGGCCAGCACGGCCGTCGGCGAATAGGTCCCGGTGCGCACCCCGTAGGCGATCCGGTGCGTGATGGCCCTCGTCTTGCCCGTGCCGGCGCCGGCCAGCACGCACACAGGGCCGAGCAGCGTGGAAGCGACCTCGCGTTGCTCCGGGTCGAGCGCCTCCAGCAGCCGCTCGGGCGGGCCGGCCGCCCCTGGTCCGGCCGCCTCCGCGCCGGCCGTTTCACGCGCCATCACAGGTCCCCCGCCCTCACAGGTCCGCCGGCGCGACGGGGAAATCGCCGCCGTCGAGGATCTCGCCGCCCGTGGCGGCCTGCACGGCCCGCGCCACGGTCCCGACCCAACCGCGCATCTGGGCGCGCAGCCGCCGGAACGGTTCGTCGGGCAGCTCGACCAGCAGCTCGTCGGCGTCGTACGGCAGCCAGCCCATGCGGTAGCGCACCACGCCGGCCGCGGCCCACGCCAGGCCGGCGATGGCGGGCGGCAGACCACGGGCCGGGCCGGCCGGGCCGGCCTCCAACCAGACCGCACCGTCCGGCCCCAGGTCGCAGCGCATCCCGTAACCGCTCAGCACCACGTCGTCGGCCAACGCCTGGGCGTCGTGGGCCTCGGCCACCCGTTCGACGAACGCGGCCTGCCCGGCCCCGAGGCCGTCGGCGGCCACCCGGTTCCCGCGGGCGGGCCCGTGCCACTCCTCCAGCCCGGCGTCGAGCTCGAAGCCCGGCATCGCCTGGCGCGCCACGGTGAGCGCCGCCGCCGGGTCGAGCCACACGCTCGAATAGACCGCGAGGTCGACGGCCGAGGCCGGGTCCGGCGCGAGGATCAGCTCCGACGGGTCAAGCCGGATGGCGCCGCCGACCCGCTGGGCCACGCACCACGCCCACCGGACCACGCGGTCCTCCTCACGGACGGGCAGCCCCTCGGGGAAGGCCCGTGCCAACCCGGTCGGGTCCATCGCGCCGGGGAACGGCTGGTCGCCGCGTTCCCGGAGCGTGACGATCGCGAAGACACGCCCGGCCGCGCCATCCCACGCGGCGCCGTGCTCGGCGCAGGCGGCGACGATCCCGCCGTCGAGGCCCGGCGGCACGCCATACGGCCCGGCCAGGTGCGAGTAGCGCGACAGGCGCAGCGCCCCGGACGGCTCCCACGTGGCGCGCGGCCAGCGGCAGCGCGCCAGGATTTCGAGCGCGTCCGGTGTGACGGCATCGGGCACGGCCAACAGGTGGCGTCCACCCGGCGGGGCCACCCCCGCGGGCACGCCCCACCCCGGGGACGGCGATGGCGCGGCGCCCACCCGCACGGCCGCGTCGCCCCTGTGCGCGGCCGGCCTGGCGCCGGACCATCCGTTCATTCGACGTGCGTGCGGTGGAAATTCATCCAGGAGCGCGACGGCGTCGGTCCGCGCTGGCCCTGGTAACGCGAGCCGGTGGCGCCGGAGCCGTACGGACGCTCGGCCGGGGACGAGAGGGAGAAGAAGCAGAGCTGCCCGATCTTCATGCCGGGCCACAGCTTGATCGGCAGCGTCGCGACGTTCGACAGTTCAAGCGTGATGTGGCCGTTGAAACCCGGGTCGACGAAACCGGCGGTCGAGTGCGTCAGCAGGCCGAGCCGGCCCAGCGAACTCTTGCCCTCGAGGCGGGCCGCGACGTCGTCCGGCAGCGTGATGCCCTCGTAGGTGCTGCCGAGCACGAACTCGCCCGGATGCAGGATGAACGGCTCGTCGGACCCGACCGCGACGCGGCTCATGAGGTCCGGCTGTTCAACGGCCGGATCGATCGCCTCGCAGTGGTGGGTGTCGAACAACAGGAAGTAGCGGTCGAGCCTGACGTCCACGGAGGACGGTTGGACCATCTGGGGGTCGAACGGATCGAGGCCGATGTGCCCTGAGGTGATCTGGGCAGTAATATCACGGTCGGATAGCAGCACGCCACCAACGGTAGCGGGCGCGCGGCGTCCTCGGCGAAACTTGCCGGATATTCGTCCGGCCGCGCCCCGTGCCCACCGCCCCGAAGAAAGAAGTGAACCGCGATGAGTCCTTCCACCGACGTCCTCGTCTTGGGCAGTGAACACTGGCGGATCGGTGTGATGCCCGGTATCGGCGCCTCGCTGGCCTTCGGCCAGATCTCCGACGGCGACGGCTGGACGGATCTGCTGCGGCCCACGGCCGAGGCGGCCCGCACCGACCCGATGACCTGCTCCTGCTATGTGCTCGCGCCGTGGAGCAACCGCGTGGCCGGCGGCGTGCTGCGCTATGAGGGCCGCACCTGGCAGCTGCGCAAGAACGAGGACCAGATCAACGCGATCCATGGCACCGCGAACGAGTTCGCCTGGCAGGTCGTGGACAAGGATTCGGCCCACGCCACGCTGCGGTTCGATTCCGCGCTCGTGGTGGGCGCGAACTTCCCGTGGCCGTTCCGCGTCACGGTCCGGTATGAGTTGGACGGCAAGGTTTTCCGCGTCACCACGACGCTTGAGAACACGTCCGATGTCGCGTTCCCGGCGGGGTTCGGCCATCACCCTTACTTCCAGCGCACGCTGGCCGGTCCGGCCGACGAGGTGAGGCTGCAGATCCCGGTCGAGGCGGCCTTCAAGCTGCACAACTGCATTCCGGACGGCCCGGCGGGTCCGCTCACGCCCAGGCTGGACTTCCGCGAGATGCGGCCGCTCGGCACGGAGTTCATCGACGACAACCTGACCGCGCGCGTCGAGGGCGAGCCGATCCGGTTGTTCTACCCGCGTTCCAAGCGGGAGTTCCACGTGACGGCGGACCCGGTGTTCAGCTCGATCATTCTGTACGTGCCGCAGCATGAGTCGTTCTTCGCGGTGGAACCCGTGACGAACGCGAACGACGGTTTCGCCCTGTATGACCGCGGCGTGCCGGGCTCGGGCGTGTTCGTGCTGCAGGCCGGCGAGTCGAAGACGGCGAGCTTCCAGATCGAAGCCATGTGAGGCCGGCGGCCCGCCTGCTCAGGCGGCGGCTTCCTCGATCAGGTCGGGGCGGTTGTTCCTGACGGAGCCCACGGCCCGGCCCACGCGGCGCGGCGTCAGCGCCGGATCGGGGAAGGCGGCGAGCAGCCCGTTCACCTCGTCCGGGCCGGCCGGCGTGGGGTCAAGCCAGGCGCCGAGCAGCGCGGGCGGGACCACCACGGGCATGCGGTCGTGAATGCGCCCCAGGGTGTCGGTGGCCGGCCGGGTCACGATCGCGGCTGAGCACAACCATCCGTCATCCGAGATGGGGAATCCCTCTAGCCGGACGCCCGTCGGCGCCCGCCACCATTCGTAGACGGCCGCCAGCGCGAGCGGGCCGCCGGAGTCCGGGTGCAGGTAGAACGGGGTTTTCGGGCCGTCGCCGGCCGCGGCCCATTCGTAGTAGCCGTTGGCTGGGACGATCGCGCGGCGGCGCGCGGCCGCCGCCCGGAACGATGGTTTGGCCGTCAACGTCTCGCTGCGCGCGTTGATCAGCAGCGGCCCGCTGGCCGGGTCCTTCGACCAGGCCGGAACCAGGCCCCACCGCGCCGCGGCCAGCAGCCGCCGCGGACCTCCCTGGTGATCCTCACCCGGCGTGACGGCCGCGCCCGCCGGTGCGCCGGCATCGGCGGCCCCACCCCGGCCGGCGGCGCGAGCAGTGGGCCGCCCACCCGGGTGGGTTGCGGCGTCGGCGGTGAGTGGACGATGCCGGGCCGCGCCTTCGGGACGAAGTGTCGCCACGACGAGTGAGATCGGCTGGGTGGGGGCGACGTTCCAGGACGGTGGCAGTTCCGTTT
>JAISIU010000245.1 GCA_031261885.1 Bifidobacteriaceae bacterium | reverse complement strand
ACGGGTTTCGACTCGGGCACGAAGAACGCGGGCCGCGCCACGGCCGCGGCCGTCCGCCCGCGCGCCGCCTCGTCGCGCCAGACGGCCAGCGCGGCGTCCTTCAGGTAGGCGACGCCGACAATGTCGTCCGCGTCTTGACCCCTCACGGGCACCCGCGAGTGGCCGGACTGGAGGAACAGGGCCATGGCCTGGGCCAGGTCGGCGGAAGCCGCGATCGTCACCATCGCGGTGCGCGGCACCATGACCTCGCGCACCACGGTCTGCCCAAGCTCCACGACCGAGTGCATCATCTCGAGGTCCTCGGGTTCGATGAGCTGGTCGCCGGCCGCATCCGTGACCTCCTCGACGAGGTCGCGCAGCTGGTCCTCCGACACGTTCGCCCGCGCGCGGCCCGCCAGGTGCGCGCGCCGGTCGAGGCCGTCCAGCGCCCGCCTGAGCGGCCCCGTGAGGCGCGCGAGCGCGCCCGTCGCCGACACGGGTGTCACCGGCCGCCGGGGCGGTCCGCGCCCGATGCCGGGCCGTCACCGGGGGCGGGGACGTCGCCGAAGCCCGTGGGCCCGCCCTCGAAGAACCGCCGGGACTCGCCGGCCTGGCCGGGGCGGCCGATGTCGCTGGCCGTGCCCGCCGTGGCCGTTCCGTCCCCTTCCGCGTCGGACCGTTCCGCGCCCGACCGTTCCGCGCCGCCGCCCGAAGCGGTGGCCTTCCCCCAGGTCGGCACCCATTCGGAGGCCGGCACCTGGTCGGCCGCCGCGTCCGGCGCGGGATGTTCAGACAGGTACGTCAGCAGCAGGCGGCGCTGCAGCGTGAACATCTCGCGCTGCTCCGCCGGTTCGGCGTGGTCGAAACCGAGCAGGTGGAGCAGGCCGTGCGTCGTCAGCAGCAGCATCTCCTCGGTCGCGGAGTGGCCGAGCTCGCGGGCCTGCCTGGCGGCCACGTCCGGGGAGATGATGACGTCGCCGAGGATCCCCTCGGCCGACGGCTCGTCCTCGCTGCCGGGCCGGATCTCGTCCATCGGGAAGCTCAGCACGTCGGTGGGGCCGGGCAGGTCGAGCCAGCGCTCGTGCAGGCTCGACATCGTCGCCAGGTCGACGAACGTGATCGCGACGTCGGCCTGTGGGTGGACGTTTAGCGTCGAGAGGACGTACCGGGCCAGGCTCACGAACTCCGTCGGCTCGATCTCCCAGTCGGTCTCGTTCAGTACCTCGATGCTCACGCCGCCTCCCTTTCCGGCCTCATGGCCTGGTCGTCCCGCTCGTTTCTCTCACCCATGACGCCGCGCCCCTGGCCGGGCTCCCAACGGTCCCGCACCGCCCCGCCTCGCCTACTGGGACCGGCGCCGCGGCCGCCGCGCGGCCCAAAACCGGTCTCGCGCCGCGCCTCCTCGTAACGCCCGTAGGCGTCGATGATCTCCGAGACGAGCCGGTGGCGCACCACGTCCTTGCTGGTCAGCTCGCAGAACACGAGGTCGTCGATGCCGACCAGGATGTCGCGCACCTGCCGGAGCCCCGAGCGCGTCCCACCCGGCAGGTCCACCTGTGTGATGTCGCCCGTGACGACCATCTTGGCCCCGAACCCGAGGCGCGTCAGGAACATCTTCATCTGCTCGGCCGACGTGTTCTGTGCCTCGTCAAGGATGATGAACGCGTCGTTCAGCGTGCGGCCGCGCATGTAGGCCAGCGGCGCCACCTCGATGGTGCCGGCCTCCATGAGCTTGGGAATGGACCCCGGCTCGATCATGTCCTGGAGCGCGTCGTACAGCGGCCTCAGGTACGGGTCGATCTTCTCCGACAGCGTGCCGGGCAGGAAGCCGAGCCGCTCCCCCGCTTCCACGGCCGGCCGGGTCAACACGATCCGCCTCACGGCCTTCGATTGCAGCGCCTGCACGGCCTTGGCCATCGCCAGGTAGGTCTTACCCGTGCCGGCCGGGCCGATCCCGAACGTGATCGTGTGCTGGTCGATGGCGTCGACGTAGCGTTTCTGCCCGAGCGTCTTGGGCCTCACGGTCCGCCCCCGGCTCGACAGGATCGACTGGGTCAGCACCTCGGCCGGCCTGGTCCCCTCGAGGTGGGCCGGCACGCCCAGGTGAGGGCCGCCATCGTGCGCTTTGGCGTGCTGGTCGAGCAGCATCGTGTGGACCCTCCTCGCGTCGGCCGGGGTGACGGGCGCGCCGCCCCGGACCACGGCGATCAACTCGGTGAGCAGTTCTTGGGCGCGCGCCACCTCGTCGTCCGGCCCGGCGAGCCGGATCTCGTCGCCGCGCACGTACACGTCCACGGCCGGGACGAGCGCCTCGATGGCGCGCAGCGTCTGGTCCTCGCGCCCCAGGAGCTGGAACATCATGGCCGGATCCGCGACCCGCAGCGTCACGGCCGGCCCGCCGGTCCGGCTCACGCCGGCGTCCACCCCAGGGTCTTGCCCGCGATGATGTGCCCGTGGCAGTGGTAGACGCTCTGGCCCGCGGTGGGCCCCGAGTTGAAGATCAGGCGGTAGTCGCCGTCGCCCAGTTCCAACGCCACCTCCTGCGCGAGCGCGATGAGGTCGGCCAGCGCCGCCGGGTCGGCCTGCGCCAGCGCCGCGACGTCGGCGTAATGCTCCCTCGGGACGACGAGGACGTGGACGGGGGCCTGGGGGTTGATGTCGCGGAACGCGATGGCCGAGGCGTTCTGCGCGATCACCTCGGTGTCGGTCTCGCCGGCCACGATCTGGCAGAACAGGCAGTCCAGCGGAAAACTCATGACGCCAGCCTATAG
>JAISIU010000200.1 GCA_031261885.1 Bifidobacteriaceae bacterium | reverse complement strand
GTCTCCGGCCAGACCACCTCGGAACAAGAGGTCAAGGACGTCGCCGACGGCCTCACGGCCGTGGCCGGGCAGAGCGTCTCCCAGAACCAGGCCGTCACGGAACTGGCCATGTCCTACGTCTACGTGGAGGCGTGGAAGAACACGTGCGCCAAGCCGCCCACCGGCTACGAGAAGGCCTGCCAGCTGAGCGCGGCCGGCAAACCCACGGACCAGCAGCTCGTCTCGATCTACAACCTTGAGGCCAAGCAGACCAACGCGAAGCAGATCTCGAACATCTCTGAGCTCTCGACCGGCATGCGCAAGGCCATGTGCATGGAGTACATCTACTCCGAGGTCATGGGTGACTACCAGGCGGCCGAGGCCGGCCAGAGCCAGGGCTCGCTCGTCAACGCGTTCTCCACGGCCTACGACAAGGCGATGAAGAACATCAAGATCACGCTGAACCCGCGGTACAAGCCGCTCACCACCTCGAGCGCGGACGCGGACGAGGCCAGCCCGGCCGCGGACGAGGGCACGTTCCCGTGGCTCACACCGGCCAGCGAGTCCGACCTCGCGAAGCTCGGCATCAAGGTCGCGAACGCGGACGCCGAGGCCGGCGACTGACCGTGGCCGAGGACACGCAAGGGAGCGTGGGGGCCGCCGCGGCCTCCAACCCGGGCCAGGTGGAACGCCTGGTCCGGGTCATGCACATCCTGCTGTCCGCCGACGGCTGCCCCTGGGATCGCTCCCAGACCCACACCACCCTCGTCAAACACCTGCTCGAAGAGGCCTATGAGGCCGCCGAGGCGATCGAGACCGCGGACCGCGCCGGCATGGTCGAGGAACTCGGCGACGTCCTGCTCCAAGTCGTGTTCCACGCCACGATCGGTGAATCGGACCCTGAACCCTTCACGCTCGAGGACGTCGCGGCCGGGGTCGCCGACAAACTGATCGGCCGCCACCCCTTCATCTTCGGCACCGACCAGCAGCGCGCCGGCCACGAAAACCTCTCGGCGGCCGACACCTACGTCACGTGGGACCAGATCAAGACCGTCGAGAAGTCCCGCACCTCCGTGCTCGACGGCATCCCGATCGCCCAGCCGGCGCTGGCCCGCACCCAAAAGGTCGTCGAACGGGCCCAGCGCGGCGGGCTGGACGCGGATGGCCTGGTGGGAGGCGTCATCGGGTACGGCCGGGCCGCCGATGACGGCGCTCACCCGGGCGGCCCGACTCACCCAAGTGGCCAAATCGAAAGTGACGCCGCCGCACCCAGCGGCAGCGCCGACATCGGACACGAACTGCTCGCCACCGTGCTGCGCGCCGCGCGGCTCGGCGTCGACGCCGAGGGTGCGTTGCGCGCCGCCTGCCGCGACCTCGAAGGCGCGATCCGCCACATCGAGGCCGCCCATCCCGCCCAACCGCCCACCATGAACCCCGAAGCCCCTGACCCCCACTCCAAACCGAATCGCTAAACCCTAGAGGGGAACCCCGGCGCCGGCCCACCGGTGCCACCTACCTAAAGGAGGTAGACCAATCACATGGCCGCTGTCCGCATAGCGGCGTTGCGCGAAGTCTCGGAGATCGAACGCCGCGTCGCCATCGTCCCTGAGGTAGCCGCGAGGCTAGTCAAGGGCGGTTACGAGGTCCTCGTGGAGAAGGGCGCGGGCAGCCGCGCGTTCTTCCCGGACCAGTCCTATACCGATGTCGGCGCGAAGGTGGTGGCCCGGGCCGAGGCGATCTCCGGGTCCGACATCCTCGCGGTTGTCGACACGCCAGACGCCACGCTGCTCGGTGCCACCCACCAGGGCCAGGTCATTGTCGGCCTGCTCGGGGCGCGCAGCGACCCGGCCGTGGCCCAGGCCCTCGCCGATGCGGGCGTCACGGGTATCGACCTGGCCTTCATGCCGCGCACGCTCTCGCGCACGCAGACCATGGACGCGCTCAGCTCGCAATCCTCCGTGGCCGGCTACCGCAGCGTGCTCGTGGCCGCGGAGAAGTTCAGCCGCTACATGGCGATGATGGTGACGGCGGCCGGCACGGCCAAGCCGGCCCGCGTCATCGTGCTCGGCACGGGTGTGGCCGGCCTCCAGGCCATCGGCACGGCCAAGCGCCTCGGCGCCATGGTCCAGGGCTACGACGTCCGGCCGGCCTCGCGCGGCGAGGTCGAGTCGCTCGGCGCCACGTTCATCGAGCTCCAGAGCGTCAAGGACGCGGCCGGCGAGGGCGGGTACGCCCGCGCGCTCACCCCCGAGGAGCAGGCCGCCCAACAGGCCGAGCTCGAAGGCTACGTCACGGCCAACGACATCGTCATCACGACGGCGCAGGTGCCGGGCCGCAAGCCGCCGGTCATGGTCACGGCCAAGGCCGTCGCCGAGATGAAGGCCGGTTCCGTCATCGTCGATCTGGGCTGCTCGGCCCTCGGCGGCAACGTCGAAGGCTCCCAACCCGGCCAAACCGTCATCACCGACCATGGTGTGACGATCATCGACGGCTCGAACCTGGCGGCCGAGATGCCGGGCAGCGCCTCCTCCTTCTATTCGCGCAACATCATGGCCCTGCTCGGGATCCTCGTGGTGGACGGCGCGATCAACGTCAACCTCGAGGACGAGGTCCTCACGGCCGTCGTCGTGTCCCACGACGGGCAGAACAGGAAGGCGAACTGATATGTCAGTCTCACTCATAAGCTCGCTGAGCGTCTTCGTGCTCGCGCTGCTCGTCGGGTTCGAGGTCATCTCGAAGATTCCGAACTCCCTGCACACGCCGATGATGTCGGGCGCCAACTCGATTCACGGCGTCATCCTCGTCGGCGCGATGATCACGGGCGCGATGTCCGGCAACATCGTTGGTTACATCCTCGCCTTCTTCGCGGCCGCCTTCGGCGCGGCCAACGTGGTCGGCGGCTACGTCGTCACCGACCGCATGCTCGAAATGTTCAAGAAGCGGCCGGAACCGGCCAAGGCCGCCGGCGCGAATAGCAAGGAGGCCTGATCGTGTTGGATTTCAATTACAGCGCTTTGTACACCATCACTTGGGCTGTCTACCTGCTGTGCGCCGTCTGCTTCGTGCTCGGCCTCCACTTCATGCGGTCGCCCGCCACGGCGCGTCGCGGCAACCTGTTGTCCGCCGGCGGCATGATTGTCGCCGTCGTCACGACCTTCTTCCGCTTCATCCATACCGATGACGTGCCGGGCTGGCACGCCAGTGCGATCGGCGGCGTGCTGCTGCTGGTCGGCTTCCTGATCGGCGGCGTCGCGGGCGTCGTCTCGGCCCGCCGGGTCAAGATGACGGCCATGCCGCAGCTCGTCTCGATGTTCAACGCGGTGGGCGGCGGCGCGGCCGTGTTCGTCGCGTTCACCGAGCTGGTCCGCGAGTCCGACGCCATGGGCAAGCTGGGCGCCGTGTCCTCGATCCCGGCCTGGCTCGACGTCATGATCGGGTCCGTGACCTTCACGGGTTCGCTGATCGCGGCCGCCAAGCTCCAGGGCATCATGCCCGGCAAGCCGATCAGCTTCCCGGGCAACCGCATCGTCATGGCGATCATGGCGCTGGCCGCGATCGTCGGCGGCGTCG
>JAISIU010000083.1 GCA_031261885.1 Bifidobacteriaceae bacterium | reverse complement strand
TTCCGGAGACGAGCGCTGTTGAAGAGATCCTTGGTCGATTGGTTGACCGTGTGGGGAGGGCTGGAGGTTCAAGGGCGGCCGATTACGCTCGCTCACGCCTCGAGGAAGGCATGACACGTTGGCTGCGTCGGTGCGACATCGTCGTCAAGAGTGACAGCAACCACCTGGTCTATGAACATGCTGGACAAGGGGCGGAGACTCTTCTCAGGAACGCCGAGGACGTTGCGTCCGGCCGGACCGCCGCGCCTTTCACCGTCGCCAACTCGATGCGCGAGGTACAACCGGAGATCAACATCCTGATCAGCCCGATTGCCGACAACCTCCCGTACCGGGAGCCGGAGGACGCGCCACCGTGGGAGCCTCAGCCCACCCCACCTCAAGCTACGTCGCGGAAGGGCGATTGATATGAGTCCGGCCAACAACAGTGCCAAGAGTGCCCTCGTTTACGATGCCAACCACTTCGCGAACCCACTGGGCGACGCGAACCAGGTGAAGGACCAGCCCAAGAAGAACCACGCGCGTGTCGGCACGCTCCGTCCGTCGAACCTGCTGTATACGTACGGGCCTGGGGCGATCGTCGACCTCGCTCACTTCTCGGTGATGCCGCTTGGCTACGACGATTGGGACCGTGCGTGGCATGAATCGGGCGTAACTCCGCCGCAGATCCATGCACCGCGTCTTCTCACGGCCGTACAGAGGCTGCTGAAGAACCCAGCGGTGCGGCAACTGCGGCCGTTTCCACAGGCTCCAGGCTTGGGGTCGGGCGCCCGCGAGGCTGACAGCTTGGGCATACCAGCCCGGGTTTTCCCCCAATGGATGCGTTGCACGGGCTGCGACCAGCTGGCGCGCCTGGGCCATTGGAAGGACGGGTACGCCAACAGGAAGGCCTTTCAACCCCACGAGGCTGGTTTCCTTCATCAGGGCTGCCATGGGCGTTCAGGGGCTCAGGAGGGTCATCCCGCGCGCGTGATCCCCGCCCGTTACCTCCTGGCATGTGAGGACGGGCATCTCGACGAGTTCCCGTATGACTGGTGGGTACACCGCCAAACTGGCGGAGTGTGTCCCCGGTGCCGGAACGGCGGCAGTCCTCAGCTTTACATGCACGAGACAGGCGCCGGTAGCGGGTCGACTTCGATGATCGAATGTCGCACCTGTGGCGCGTGGCAACCCATGGCTGCTGCCCAGGGCCCGGCCGCGCGAGATCGCCTTCCACGCTGCCGAGGCCGATACCCCCATCTTGACGCTTTCGTCGAGGGTGGGTGCGATAAGCAGCCACGGCTCATGTTGGTCGGTGCCTCCAACCTGTGGTTCCCTGCGGTCCAATCGATCATCGACATGCCGTTACTAGACCCACAAAGCCAGCTCGAGGACCAGGCCGCACGCCTGCGCGAGCTGCTTAGCCCAGCGTTCGACCAGGTGGCCAACCAACCCGATGCGGCCAGGAGGCTACCGATGGTTCGTATGGCCCTGACTGTGCAACCTGACCCGGTGCGCTACGGCGATCTGGCCGCACTCGACGACGACGCGTTGCGCGCGGTAATCGATTTCGCGCAGTCGCCGGAGCCATCGGAGCGGCCCCTTGGCGACAAGGGAAGCTGGGACCCGATCAGCCTGCTGGTACCCGAGTGGAACTACCTCGACCAGGTCAAACCAGCTCATGAACGATTCGAGGAAGGCAAGTCGGGCCTCACCGTCTCGCCTCGTCAGCTGAGCCCTCTCATGCCGGCGGGCATTGAGCGCGTACTCGCTGTCGACAAGCTCCGCAAGGTCAACGCGATCGTCGGCTTCACCCGGATCGACGGCTTCGACCGCATCAGTGACCTGGGCGATCGGCTTGTCCCGTTGACCCGCAGCGCAGCGACCCAGACGTGGACCGCGGGAACCGAGGACCGCGGCGAGGGGATCTTCATCCAGCTTGATGAGCGACGCGTCGCCGCATGGGAGGCGCGAGTCCGTGCCAGCGAACTCTGGAAGAGGCTCGCGGAAGCCCACGGGCGATACTTCAGGAACCGTTTCTCTGAGACGGCCACTCTCGTGGATCCGGCGGACCGTCTACCGGGACCCCGCTACTGGCTGGTCCACACGTTCGCGCATGTGCTGATGCGCCGCATGGCACTCTCCAGCGGCTATGGCGCCGCGTCTTTGAGCGAACGGCTTTACGCATGGGAAGGCACCGGACCGAACTCTGGCGACTTTGAGCAAGGAAGTTCACAAGGTGACAACCGCCCAGCGGCCGCTGGCTTGCTGATCTGCACCACGGCATCGGACTCCGACGGCACTCTCGGAGGCTTGGTCGCGTTGTCTCAGCCAGACGTGCTCGCCAGAACGGTCCATGACGCACTCCAAGACGCTCGCCGTTGCCCGTCCGATCCATTGTGCGCGCAGCGGGTGCCCCAGGACCCGGAAGACTTCCTCCATGGCGCGGCCTGCCACAGTTGCGCGATGGCGCCGGAGACATCGTGTGAGCGCGGCAACCAGTTCCTGGACCGGCGTTTCCTCGTGCCCCTGCCCGGGGAGTGGCGCGATCTGGCGTTCTTCCAAGACGATCAGTCCGGGTCTCTCATGTGACGTGGGCGGGGCCATGACATCCCTGCAGTAAAGTCTGGGCATCTAGTAGACGGAAGGATTAGTCGGCATGTGCAACGAGGACATCTGAGCCATGCGTGCTGGACCGTGGCGTGGCGGTCTAACCGCTCCGTCTCAGCCCCGAGTGAGGGGTAGAGTAACCGGTTGGCCGGCAACGGCCGGCCACATCCTTTAAGACCCGTCCCGCGAGGCGGGGAAGGAGGCTCCACATGAGCGTGCCCGGCGGCAACACCGTCCTGACGGCGGCGGACATCGCCAGAGCCCTGACGCGGATCGCGCACGAGATCCTCGAACGCAACCACGGCCCGGAAGGGCTGTGCGTGCTCGGCATCCCCACGCGGGGGGTGAACCTCGGGCACCGGCTGGCGGCGCTGCTGGCCCAGATCGAACCCGGCCTCGACACCCACCAGATCAGCGGCCAGCTCGACGTCACGATGTACCGCGACGACCTCCACCGGCCCAGCGCCGGGACCCGGCCGCTGGCGGCCACGAAACTGCCGGCCGGCGGCATCGACGGCAAGACCGTCGTGCTCGTGGACGACGTCCTGTACTCGGGCCGCACGATCCGCGCGGCCCTCGACGCGCTCGCCGACCTCGGCCGCCCGGCCGCCGTCCGGCTCGCCGTCCTCGTGGACCGCGGCCACCGCGAGCTGCCGATCCGCGCCGACCACGTCGGCAAGAACCTGCCCACCTCCCGGTCCGAACGCGTCAGCGTGCTGCTGAGCGAGACGGACGGGCGCGACGCGGTCGTGATCTCACCCGAGCCGGCCGCGCCCGGCGGCCCGGAGCGGGCGGAGGGAGGTGAGCCCCGGTGAAGCACCTGCTGTCCACGAAGGACCTGTCCCGGGACGAGGCCGTCGGGATCCTCGACACGGCCGCCCACATGGCCGAGACGCAGGCCCGGGAGATCAAGAAACTGCCCGCGCTGCGCGGCCGCACGGTCGTGAACCTGTTCTACGAGGACTCGACCAGGACCCGGAACTCGTTCGAGACCGCGGAGAAGCGGCTCTCGGCGGACGTCATCAACTTCTCCGCGAAGGGCTCCTCGGTGTCGAAGGGCGAGAGCCTCAAGGACACGGTCGAGACGATCGGCGCGATGGGCATCGACGCGATCGTCGTGCGGCACAGCGCCTCGGGCGCGGCCCACCGGATCGCGCACTCGGACTGGACGGACGCCACGGTCATCAACGCCGGCGACGGCACGCACCAGCACCCCACGCAGGCGCTGCTCGACGCCTACACGCTGCGCCGGCACCTGATGGGCCCGGACCCGCTCGGCCAGGACCTGGCCGGCGTCGGCGTCGCGATCGTCGGCGACGTCCTCCACTCGCGCGTGGCCCGCTCGAACGTCGACCTCTTGACCACGCTCGGCGCCCACGTCACGCTCGTGGCGCCGCCCACGCTGCTGCCGATCGGCGTCGAGACGTGGCAGTGCGGCGTCAGCTACGACTTCGACCGGACGCTCGCCGAGGGGGGCCTCGACGCGGTCATGATGCTGCGCGTCCAGGCGGAGCGCATGAGCGCGGCCGGCGGCGGCTACTTCCCCTCGGCCAACGAGTACTCGCGCGAGTACGGCCTCGACTCGGCCCGGCTGTCTAGGCTCCCGGCCGGCGTCCTCGTCATGCATCCGGGCCCCATGAACCGGGGTCTGGAAATCACCTCCGTCGTCGCGGATTCCGCCCAGTCCGTGATCGTCGAACAGGTCGCCAACGGTGTCGCGATCCGCATGGCCGTCCTGTACCTCACCCTCACGGGCGGTCAAGGAGGTGCGCTGTGACGAGCGCGTATCTGATTCGGGGCGCGAGCCTGCCGGACGGGACCGTGGCGGACGTCAGGCTCGCCAACGGCGTGATCCGGGACATCAAGGCGGTGCCGGCGCACGATGCCGGGCGGCCGGGCGCCGCTCAGAGGGTGTCCGATGCCGGCCGGCCGGGTTCGGAACCTGCCGGAACCGTGGCGGGCGCCACCGTGATCGACGGGTCGGGCTGCGTCCTGCTGCCGGGCCTCGTCGACCTCCACACGCACCTGAGGGAACCGGGGGGCGAGGAGGCCGAGACCGTGTGGAGCGGGACCCGGGCCGCGGCGGCCGGCGGTTACACGGCCGTCCACGCGATGGCGAACACGTTCCCGGTGCAGGACACGGCCGGCGTCGTCGAGCAGGTGCTGAGGCTCGGCCAGGAGGCCGGCTACGTGGACGTCCACCCGGTCGGCGCGGTGTCCGTCGGTCTTGAGGGGGAGCGGCTCGCGGAGCTCGTCGCGATGGCCCGTTCGGGCGCGCGCGTCAGGGTGTTCTCCGACGACGGCCACTGCGTGGCCGACCCGGTGCTGATGCGGCGGGCGCTCGAATACGTCAAGGCGTTCGACGGGGTCGTGGCCCAGCACGCGCAGGAGCCCAGGCTCACGGAGGGCGCGCTCATGCACGAGGGCGCGGTCTCGGCCGAACTCGGGCTCACGGGCTGGCCGGCGGTCGCCGAGGAGTCGATCATCGCGCGCGACGTCCTTTTGGCCGAACACGTCGGCTCCCGGCTGCACGTCTGCCACGTCTCGACGGCCGGTTCCGTCGAGCTGGTCCGGTGGGCCAAGTCGCGCGGCGTCCACGTGACGGCCGAGGTGACGCCGCACCACCTGGCGCTGACCGACGAGTCGGCCCGCGGCTACGACCCGGTGTTCAAGGTCAACCCGCCGCTGCGCGGCGCGGCGGACGTCGAGGCGGTCCGGCAGGCGCTGCAGGACGGGGTCATCGACTGCGTCGCCACGGACCACGCGCCGCACCCGGCGGAGACCAAGGAGTGCGAGTGGGCGGCGGCCTCGTTCGGCATGACGGGCCTGGAGACGGCCCTGCCCGTCGTCAACGAGCTGATGGTCGAGACGGGCCGCATGACGTGGGCGGACGTGGCGCGCGTCATGTCCGAGGCCCCCGCCAGGGTCGGCCAGCTGACGGACCAGGGAAGGCCCGTCGCGGTGGGCGAGGTGGCGAACCTGACGCTGTTCGACCCGGCCGCGCGGCGGGTCTGGGACCCGGCCAGCGGCTACTCGAAGTCGACGAACTCCCCGTTCAAGGGCAAGGAACTGCACGGACGGACCCGGTACACGTGGCTGCGCGGCCGCGCCACGGTCCAGGAAGGAAAGGTGGTGGAGCGTGTCTGAGGAGCCCCAACCAAGCCCGAAGGCGGTGCTCGTCCTGGAGGACGGGCGCATATTCGAGGGGGTGCCGTTCGGCGCGATCGGCCGGACCCTCGGCGAGGCCGTCTTCAACACCGGCATGACCGGGTACCAGGAGACGCTGACCGACCCGTCCTATCATCGCCAGATCGTCGTCATGACGGCCCCGCACATCGGCAACACGGGCGTCAACGACATGGACTCCGAATCCGGCGAGATCCAGGTCGCGGGCTACGTGGTGCGCGACCCGGCGCGCCGCGCCTCGAACTGGCGGGCCACGGGCACGCTGCCCGAGCTGCTCCAGGCTCAGGGGATCGTCGGGATCGCGGGCGTCGACACCAGGGCCATCACGCGCCACCTGCGCACGGCCGGCGCCATGCGCGCCGGCATCTTCTCCGGCCCCGCCCTGATCGACGAGACGGGCCACGAGCTGCCACCGGACGCCCTCGTCCAGATCGTCGCCGCCCAGCCGCCGATGGCGGGCGCGGACCTGGCGGGCGAGGTCACCACGGGCAGCGCTTACGAGCTGACGCCGGCCGCCGCGGCGGCCGACCACGCGGGCGGGGACCGCGGCCAGATCGCCCAGCTCGCCAAACCGGCCGGCTGGTCCCGGGCGCCCCGGATCGTGGCCGTCGACCTCGGCATCAAGGGCATGACCCCGAGGCTGCTGGCCGAACGCGGCGCCGATGTCGTCGTGGTGCCGCGCGACACGACGTTCGACCAGGTGAAGGCCATGAACCCGGACGGCGTGTTCCTGTCCAACGGCCCCGGCGACCCGGCGGCCGCCACGGCCGAGGTGGAGCTGGCCCGCGCCGTGCTCGACGCCGGCCTGCCGCTGTTCGGCATCTGCTTCGGCAACCAGATCCTGGGCCGCGCGCTCGGCTTCGAGACGTACAAGCTCGTGTTCGGCCACCGCGGCGTCAACCAGCCCGTCAAGGACCTGGCCACGGGCAAGGTCGAGATCACGGCCCACAACCACGGCTTCGCGCTGAAGATCCCCGTGGGCGAGCCCGTCACGGCCCCGTACGGCGACGGCCGGTACGGCCGCGTCCGCGTCAGCCACATCGACCTGAACGACCAGGTGGTCGAAGGCATCGAATGCCTCGACCGGCCGGCCTTCTCCGTGCAGTACCACCCGGAGGCCGCCGCCGGCCCGCACGACGCCGCCTACCTGTTCGACCGCTTCCTGGACCTCGTCGGCCGCGTCTCCGGGCTCGCCCCGGCCGCTTCCTAGGCGGCGAGGGCCGCCATCGGGCGCTTCCCCGCCCGGGCGGGGCCCGGCATCGTCCATCCACTCCGTTAAGCAACCCACCACCCAACTGAAAGCGAACACCTGCCCATGCCGCGCCG
>JAISIU010000222.1 GCA_031261885.1 Bifidobacteriaceae bacterium | reverse complement strand
GTGCGCTGGAACTCCTCATGCCCGCCCGTCGGCGGCGTCTACCCCACGAAGCCGCTGACCAACGACATCAAGGTCGGCGTCCGCATCGACGGGATCTACACGCTGAACGTCCAGGGCTCCTTCTCCTTCGCGGTCCAGGCCGTCCTGAACGGCTCCGGAGCCTTCCAAACCGGCTACCAGCCGGCCTCCGACCACCTGCTCGTGAAGGCCTCGCTGCCGATGTGACCGCCGCTGCGACCGCCACTGCGACCCGAGTATTTTGGGGGCCGTGGGGAAGAAGAAGCACGAGACAACCGCCGGCACACCGGCCATCCTGGCCGTGAAAAAGGCCGGTGTGGCATACGAGATCCACACCTACGACCACGACCCGCGCGAATCGCACCACGTCGGTTTCGGACGGGAAGCGGCCGCCCAGCTGGGCCTCGAACCGGCCGCCGTCTTCAAGACGCTCATGATCCAGGTCGACGGCCACCTGGCCTGCGCCGTGGTGCCAGTCACCGGATCGCTGTCGTTGAAAGCCGCGGCCCAGGCGCTCGGCGGCAAGAAGGCCCAGATGGCCGACCCGGCCGAGGCCGAAAAGGCCACGGGCTACGTGGTGGGCGGCATCTCGCCGCTCGGGCAGAAGAAGCGCCACCCCACGCTCATCGACCAAAGCGCCGAGGGACTCGCCATGGTGTACGTCTCGGGCGGCGGCCGCGGCCTGAACATCGGAATCGGCCCGGCCGACCTGGCACGGCTCACCGGGGCCCGCTTCGCGCCGATCGCGGCCGACTGACCGGCCGGACCGGAGACCGGCGCCGCCGGGGCGGCGTCACGGCAGCCGGGCGGTCCACTCCCTGGTGCCGAACTTCGTTTTCACCAGGTCCTCCGCCTTGGCCAGCTCGCCCGGCCTGGGGGCGGAGCGTTCCAACCGGTAGTCGGAGCCGAAGCGCTCGATGAACGCCGCAACCACCTCGTCGCGGGTCAGGCCCGTCTGCCGGCGCACGGGGTCCACCCGCTTCTGGGCCGACGGCGTGCCCTTGCCGGCCAGTTTCTCCTGACCGATCCGGAGCACCTGGACCATCTTCTCGGCGTCGATGTCGTACGCCATCGTCACGTGGTGCAACACCGTACCGTCCGCCAGCCGCTTCTGCGCCGCCCCCGCGATCTTGCCCTGCGGCGACGCGATGTCGTTGATCGGCTGATATTCGGCCCGGACGCCGAGCGACCGAAGCGCCCGCACCGTCCAGGCGTCGAGGAAGCGGTACGACTCCTGAAAGCTCAACCCGTCGACGAGGCTGCCGGGCACCACGAGCGAATACGTGATCGTGTTGCCGGGCTCGACGAACATCGCGCCGCCGCCCGACACGCGCCTGACGACCGTGACCCCGTACAGCCGGGCCGCGTCGAGGTCCACCTCGCGCGACAGGGACTGGAAGCTGCCGAGCACGACCGCCGATGAGGCCCACTGCCAGAACCGGAGCGTCGGCCCGCGCCGGCCGCTGGCGAGCGCCTCGGCGTACACCTGGTCCAACGCCATCTCCATGGCCGGTTCCCTGGGCCCGTCCTCGATCAGTTCGAACGTGTGGTCCGCCCACGTGGTCGCCTTGCCGAGAGCGCGCCGGACCGCGATCGCGATGTCGCGCGGCCCGAACCCGATCAACTGGTCCCCCGGCAACACCGCGCCCTCCACGCGCTTGGCCAGAGCGTCCGGCGGGGTCGTGGCCGGCAACCCCTCCAGCGCCTGGTTCAGACGCCCCAGCGCCTGGGCCGGTTCCAGGAAGAAGTCACCCGAGATCGACACACCGGACAGTTTGCCGCCGGCATCCACCTCCAGGTCGACGCCCACCAGTTTGCCGTTCGGCACCTTGTAGGTCCCATGCACGATGCCGTTCCCTCCTCGCGTCCGTTCCGCCGGCCCGTACCCTACCGGGGTTCGACCCCGGCGTGGATCAGGCCGTAGACGATGGCGTCGGTGAGTGCCTCCCACGACGCCTCGATGATGTTCGCGGCCACGCCGACCGTGCGCCACACGCGGCCCTGGGAGTCGCCCCGGCGGGCCGACTCGATGAGGACGCGCGTCACGGCGCCCGTGCCGACCGAAGAGTCGAGGATGCGGACCTTGTAGTCGACGAGTTCGATGTCCGCCAGCTCGGGATAGACCGCGACGAGCGCGCCGCGCAGCGCCTCGTCGAGGGCGTTGACCGGGCCGTTGCCCTCACCGACCGCGACGAGCCGCCGCTGGCCGGCGTGGACCTTGACCGTGGCCTCGGTCAGCGCCGAATCGGTGCCGCCACGCTGTTCGGCGATCGCGCGCCACGACTCGGTCTCGTAGTACACGGGCCGGGCGCCCTGCACCACCTCGCGCAGCAACAGCTCGAAGCTCGCGTCCGCCGCGTCATAGGTGTAGCCGCGGGCCTCCGCGCTCTTGACGCGGGCCACGACGCGGGCCAGCACCTCAGGCTGGCCCTGGAGGTCGAAACCGAGTTCGCGGGCCTTCAGCTCGATCGTGGCGCGGCCGGCCATCTCCGACACGAGCATGCGCATGTCGTTGCCGACGGCCAACGGGTCGATGTGCTGGTAGAGGTCCGGGTCGATGCGGATCGCGGAGGCGTGCAGGCCCGCCTTGTGGGCGAACGCCGAATCGCCGACGTACGGGGCCCGCTTGGCCGGCGCCTGGTTCGCGATCTCGGCGATCGCGTGGGACACGCCGGTCAGCTCCCCGAGCTTGCCCTCGGGCAACGCCCGGACCCCGCACTTCAACTCCAGGTTGGCGATCACCGTCGCGAGGTCGCAGTTGCCGGTGCGCTCGCCGTAACCGTTCATGGTGCCCTGGACGTGCGTCGCGCCGGCCCGGAGCGCGGCCATCGCGTTCGCGACCGCACAACCCGAGTCGTTGTGCGTGTGGATGCCGAGGTGCACGCCCGGCACGGCGGCCGCCACCTGGGCGACGACCTCCTCAACACGGTCAGGCAGCATGCCGCCATTCGTGTCGCACAGCACGACGGCCTCGGCGCCGGCCTCGTGCGCGGCCCTGACGCAGTCGGTGGTGTAGGCCGGGTCGTGGCGGTATCCGTCGAAGAAGTGCTCGCAGTCGAGGAAGACGCGCCGACCCTTGCCCACGAGATAGCCCACCGTGTCACGGATCATCTGGAGGTTCTCCGCGCCCGTGGTCTTCAGCGCCCGCTCGACGTGCCGGATGTCCGACTTGGCCACGAGCGTGACGGCCGGCGTGCCGGCCTGGAGCAACGCGGCCACCTGGCCGTCCTGGGCCACGTCCGTCCCGGCCTTGCGGGTCGAGCCGAACGCGACGAGGACCGCGTGGGCCAGCGGCAGCTGGGTCTTGGCCTGCCGGAAGAACTCCGTGTCCTTCGGGATGGCGCCCGGCCAGCCGCCCTCGATGAACCCGACGCCGAGCTGGTCGAGCTGGGCGGCGATGGCGAGCTTGTCGGCGACCGACAGGTTCATGCCCTCTTGCTGGCCGCCGTCCCTGAGCGTGGTGTCGTACACCTGTGGGTTGCTGGTTATGGTCACGAGGCTCCCTCGGAAAGCTGATGGGAATGCGGGGGTGGTGGCGGTCCGGCCGGGCCGCCACCGCCGTTCCGCCTGGTCAGACCAGGCGATAGGTCCACTCGTGCGGGTCGGGGAGGCGGCCGTACTGGATGTCGGTCAGCTCCTGGCGCACCGACATCGTCAGCTCACCCGCGCCGCCGTCGGCGACCGGCACGTCGAAGCCCTCGCCGGCCAGACGCTTGACGGGCGTGACGACCGCGGCCGTGCCGCAGGCGAACACCTCCGCCACCGAACCGTCCTTCGCGCCGGCCACGAGCTCCGCCAGCTTGATCGGAGTCTCCGAGACCTTCAGGCCGCGGTCCCGCAGCAGCTGGATGATCGAGGAGCGGGTCACGCCCTCGAGGATGGTGCCCGAGGTGGGCGGCGTGGCGACCGACCCGTCCTTGTAGACGACGAACACGTTCATGCCGCCGAGCTCCTCGATCGTGGTGCTCGTCACCGAGTCGAGGAACAGGACCTGCTCGCAGCCGTGGGCGTAGGCATTCTCCTGGCCCAACATGGCCGCGGCGTAATTGCCGCCGGTCTTCGCGGCGCCCGTGCCGCCCACGCCGGCGCGGTGCGTCTCCTTCTCGACCCAGATCGACACCGGGGCGACGCCGCCCTTGAAGTACGAGCCGACGGGCGAGGCGATCACGATGTACTCGACGCGGTGCGACGGCCGGACGCCGATGAACGGCTCCGTGGCCAGCATGAACGGCCGGAGGTACAGCGACGTCTCCGGGGCGCTCGGCACCCACTCGGCGTCCGCCTGCGTCAGCGCCTGGAGCGAGGCCACGAAGTCGGCCTCCGGCAGCTCCGGCAGCGCCATGCGGCGGGCCGAGCGCGCGAACCGGGCCGCGTTGGCGTACGGCCGGAACGTGAACAGCGAGCCGTCCGCGTGGCGGTACACCTTGAGGCCCTCGAAGATCTCGCCGGCGTAGTGCAGCACGGACGCGGCCGGGCTCAGCTCGAGGTTGGCGAACGGCACGACCCGGTGGTCGTGCCAGCCCTGGCCCTCGTCCCACGTGATGCGGGCCATGTGGTCCGAGTACACGACCCCGAACGCGGGGTCGGCCAGCTCGGCGGCACGCTCGGCCGGGGTGCGCGGGGAGGGATTGGGCGTGAAGGCGAAGGGCGGAACGCCCTTGACGGCGGTCTCAAGCGGGCCGGAAGCCGGTGACATCGAAGTCTCCTCAGTCTTGAGGTGTGTTTTGGTTTGTTGTGTTCTATTGTCCGCCCGCCCGGGTGCGCTGTGGGCAGCACACCCGGGCGGGGTTCGTGTTCGGTTGTGCGGGACGATGGCGGCGCTCCCGCTCAGGACGCGGGCGCCGGCATCGTCCCTCGTTTCACTTTCTAGGAGAGCCGCTCCAAGATGGCGTCCCCCACCTGCTCGGTGGTGCGCTGGGCGGCGCCGCGGACGGCGACGTCGTCCGCCACCGCCTGTTCGATCCGGCCGGCCGCCTCCGGGCAGCCGACGTGGTCGAGCAGCATCGCGACCGAGAGGATCGTGGCGGTCGGGTCCGCGATCCCTTTGCCCGCGATGTCCGGGGCCGAGCCATGGACCGGCTCGAACATCGACGGGAAGGCGCCCTCCGGGTTGATGTTGCCCGAGGCCGCCAGGCCGATCCCACCCGTCACGGCGCCCGCCAGGTCCGTCAGGATGTCGCCGAACAGGTTGTCCGTGACGATGACGTCGAAGCGCGACGGCTGCGTGGCCATGAAGATCGTGGCCGCGTCGACGTGCAGGTAATCGGTCTCGACCCCGGGGAACTCCCGGCCCACGGCCTCGACCGTGCGCCGCCAGAGGTCCCCCGCGTGCACGAGCACGTTGTGCTTGTGCACGAGCGTCAGCTTGTGGCGCGGCCGCGTGGCGGCCAGTCCGAAGGCGTAGCGCACCGTGCGCTCCACGCCGTACGCCGTGTTGATCGACACCTCCGTGGCGATCTCGTGCGGCGTGCCCTCGCGGACGTTGCCGCCGTTGCCGACGTACAGCCCTTCGGTGCCCTCGCGGACGACGACGAAGTCGACCTCCCCCGGATCCTTGAGCGGTGAGGCCACGCCCTTGTACAGGCGCGACGGGCGGCGGTTGATGTAGTGGTCGAAGGCGAAGCGCAGGCGCAGCAGCAGGCCGCGTTCCAGCACGCCGGACGGCACCGACGGGTCGCCGACGGCGCCGAGCAGGATCGCCTCGTAACCCTTGAGGTCGTTCAGTTCCTGGTCGGTGATCGTCTCACCAGTGCGGTGCCAGCGGGCGGCGCCGAGGTCGAACCGGGTGGGTTCCACGGGCCGGGGGCTGACGGCCTCCAGGACCCTGAGACCCTGGGCGACAACCTCCGGACCGATGCCGTCGCCCGGGATGACGGCGAGCTTGAGCGGCCCGGACTTGGGTGCGGTGGGGCTCGGCGTCATCGGGCGGCGTGCCCCTCGGTGTAGTCGGAGTCGACCGGCTTGGACCAGGCGAACAGCGCGCGCAGCTTGGGCCCGACCTCCTCGATCTGGTGCTTCTCACCGGCGGCGCGCAGCGCCTTGAACTCCGGCGCGCCGGCGTCCTGGTCCGAGATGAAGCGCTTCGCGAAGGTGCCGTCCTGGATGTCGGAGAGGACTTCCTTCATGTGTTGCT
Source organism: Bifidobacteriaceae bacterium (assembly GCA_031261885.1). GTDB lineage: Bacteria > Actinomycetota > Actinomycetes > Actinomycetales > WQXJ01 > JAISIU01. The sequence continues at coordinate 4,265 of JAISIU010000222.1, read as the reverse complement.
TGACCGTGGCGTCGACGACGCGCGGGCCGGACACGTAGTCGCCGTACTCGGCGGTGTCCGACACGCTCCAGCGCATCTTCGAGATGCCGCCCTCGTTGATGAGGTCGACGATCATCTTCAGCTCGTGGCAGACCTCGAAGTAGGCGATCTCGGGCTGGTAGCCGGCCTCGACCAGCGTCTCGAAGCCCGCCATGATCAGGTGCGAGACACCGCCGCACAGGACGTCCTGCTCGCCGAACAGGTCCGTCTCGGTCTCTTCCTTGAACGTCGTCTTGATGCCGGCGGCGCGCAGCGCGCCGAGGGCCTTGGCATAGCTCAGCGCCAGCGCCTGGCCCTGGCCGGAGGCGTCCTCCTCGACCGCGAACACGATCGGCACGCCGCGGCCGGCCTCGTACTCACGACGGACGATGTGGCCCGGGCCCTTCGGCGCGACCATGCAGACGTCGACGCCCGCCGGCGGCTTGATGTAGCCGTAGCGGATGTTGAAGCCGTGCGCGAAGAACAGGGCGTCGCCGGGCTGGAGGTTCGGCGCGACGTCGTCGCGGTAGACGAACCGGGCGTTCTGGTCCGGGACCAGCATCATGATGACGTCGCCCCACTTGGCGGCGTCCGCCGTGGACATGACCTTGAGGCCCTGGGCCTCGGCCTTTTCGCGGCTCTTGGACCCCTCGCGCAGGCCCACCACGACGTCGACGCCCGAATCACGCAGGTTCAGCGCGTGGGCGTGGCCCTGGGAGCCGTAGCCGAGGATGGCCACCTTACGTCCTTGGATGATGGACAGATCAGCGTCCTTGTCGTAATACATTTCAGCCACGGGGGTTGCTCCTTATCCGTTGCGTTGCCCCCGAGCCGGGCGGCCAGGGGTGAAGTCTTTTTGTTCTCTTAGGAAAATACGCCCATGGGGCCGATGCCGGACGGGCCGTTTCGCTCAATGAAACAGTTCCGCGGGTCCCGTCCCTTGGGCGGGCGCCCGATGGCGGAAGGTTCCGTTCTGCGTGAAACGGAACCTCCGTCATCGGCCGCCCACGGAAACGGTCACCGGGAGGCGAGGGCCTTGTCCGTCATCGAGCGCGGACCGCGGGCGATGCCGACGACGCCGGACTTGACGAATTCGCGGATGCCGTACTGGTCGAGCATCGACATCATGGCCTCGAGTTTCTGCCCCGAACCCGTCACCTCGATGACGAGCGAGTCCGGCGCCACGTCGACGACGGAGGCCCGGAACAGGTTCACGACCTCGATGATCTGGCCGCGGGTCTGGGCGTCCGCGCGAACCTTCACGAGCAGCAGCTCGCGTTTGACCGAGGCCGTGTCCTCCAGTTCGACGATCTTCAGCACGTTGACGAGCTTGTTCAGCTGCTTGGTGATCTGTTCGAGCGGCGTGTCCTCGGCGTCCGCGACCACCGTGATGCGCGAGATCGACTCGTGCTCGGTGGGGCCGACGGCGAGGGAGGCGATGTTGAAGTTGCGGCGCGAGAACAGCGCGGCGACGCGGGCCAGGACGCCGGGGCGGTTCTCGACCAGGACCGAGAGAGTGTGTTGTGACATGAGGTGGCCTCCCTTTAGTTCTTCTCGTCGTCCCAGACGGGAGCGGTGCCGCGCGCGTACTGGATCTCGTCGTTCGAGGCGCCGGCCGCGACCATGGGCCAGACCATCGCGTCGCGCGAGACCTGGAAGTCCACGATGACGGGTTTGTCGGTGATCGAGTTGGCCTGCTTGATGGTGCCGTCCACGTCCTCGGCCTTGGCGCAGCGCAGGCCGACGCAGCCCATGGCCTCCGCCAGCTTGACGAAGTCGGGGATCATCTGCGTGTCGTCGCCCGTGTTGAGGTCCGTGTCCGAGTAGCGCGAGCCGTAGAACAGGGTCTGCCACTGGCGGACCATGCCGAGCGAGGAGTTGTTGATGATCGCGACCTTGATCGGGATGTGGTTGAGGGCGCAGGTGACCATCTCCTGGCCCGTCATCTGGAAGCAGCCGTCGCCGTCGATGCACCAAACGGTCGCGTCGGGGCGTGCCACCTGGGCGCCCATGGCGGCCGGGACGCCGTAGCCCATGGTGCCGAGGCCGCCGGAGCTCTGCCATTGGCGCGGGTAGCTGAACTTCAGGAACTGGGACGCCCACATCTGGTGCTGCCCGACACCGGCGACGAACACCGGGTTGGGGCCGGCCAGCTCGGCGAGCCGCTCGATGATGTACTGGGGCGCGAGCCGCCCGTCCGACGGCTGCGCGTAGCCGAGCGGGTAGGTCTTGCGCCACGAGTCGATCTGCCGCCACCAGGCCGTCAGGTCGATGGTGGCGCCGGCCACGAGCCTTTCGGCGACCGTCTTGCCGAGCTCTTGGAGCACGTCCTTGGCGTCGCCGACGATCGGGACGTCGACGGCCCGGTTCTTGCCGATCTCCGCCGGGTCGATGTCGGCGTGGATCGTCTTGGCGCCGGGCGCGAACGAGCTGACCTTGCCCGTGACACGGTCGTCGAAGCGGGCCCCGACCGCGATCACGAGGTCGGCGCGCTGGAGCGCGAGGACGGACTGGACCGTGCCGTGCATGCCGGGCATGCCGAGCGACAACCGGTGGCCGTCGGGAATGGCGCCGCGGGCGTTCAACGTGGTGGCGACCGGGATGCCCGTCAGCTCCGCGAAGTCGACGAGGTCCTGGGCCGCGCCTGCGATCGTGACGCCGCCGCCGGCCAGGATCACGGGCCGGCGGGCGCGGACGATGAGGTCGGCCGCCTCCTGGATCTTCTTGGCCGAGGGCTTGGCCACCGGCCGGTAGCCGGGCAGGTCCACCTTCACGGGCCAGCTGAACACGGTTTGGCCGGACTGGGCGGTCTTCGTCATGTCGACGAGGACAGGGCCGGGCCGGCCCGTCGAGGCGATCTCGAACGCGGCCGCCAGGCTCGGGGCGACCTGGTCCGCGCTCGTCACCATCATGGAGTGTTTGGTCACGGGCATCGTCACGCCGACGATGTCCGACTCCTGGAAGGCGTCCGTGCCGAGCGAACTGATCGGCACCTGGCCCGTGATCGCGACGACCGGCACCGAATCCATGTAGGCGTCCGCGAGGGCCGTCACAAGGTTGGTGCCTCCAGGGCCGGACGTCACGAGGCAGACACCAACTTTGCCCGAGGCGCGGGCATAACCGGCGGCGGCGTGGCCCGCACCCTGCTCGTGGCGCACGAGGATGTGCCGCAGCTTGGTCGACGAGAAGAGCGGGTCGAATGTCGGCAGGATTTGGCCGCCCGGCAGGACGAACATGTCCGTGACGCCGAGCGCCTCCAAGGTCCGGATGATGGCTTGGGCGCCCGTCATGGGTTCCCCGGCCTTTGAGTGGGCCATTGTTGGTTTCCCTCCTTTGGTGTCGTGAATCGATCAGGAAGTGCGGTGGCGTGCTGGCTGTGCGCGGGCACAAAAAAACCCTCCGCCATGGGCAGGCTGGAGGGTGCGCGTGGGAGGTGAGCCGGTGGCTTCAGCGACCCGCGCGCTGGCTAAGTACGACGACCTGACGTGAACACATGCCGAGAACTCTATTACGCCCACGCCACGTCCGTCCAGAGGCGTCTCACAGCGTGGTCCTGTCCCTGGGGGATTGGGCGGCGTGTCACCGTCGGCCAATCCCCCGGGACCGGGCCAAGTCCTGGGACCATCGAACCGGGACCGGTCCCGTGACGGGTGTCACAATTGATCCTTGCCAAGTTGCCCCGATGCGAGATGCCTTGGCCACAACATCACCGTCGCTTCCCAATGAAAGGAACGCTGCCTCGTGCATGCAGTCATGAAGTTTCTGGCCGATGAGCCGATACTTCTTATATTCCTTCTGATCGGACTCGGCTCCATCGTGGGCCGCATCAAGGCCAAAGGCGTTTCCCTGGGCTCCTCCGCCGTGCTGTTCGTCGCGATCGCACTGTCGGCCTGGGCGCACGCGCTCGGTGTCACGATGGAGATTCCCGAGGTGGTCGGCACCATGGGACTCGCACTGTTCACCTTCGCGGTCGGCATCATCTCCGGCGCCAACTTCTTCGCCTCGCTCCGCAAGGGCTGGCGTCCCATTCTCACGATGGTCGGCGTCCTGATCGTCGGCGCCGGCCTCGCCTACGTGGTGGGCCGCGCGCTCGGCCTGTCCGAGGCCGTGACGGCCGGCACCTTCGCCGGTGCGATCACGAACACGCCGGCTCTGGCGGCGGTCCGCGCCGTCACGGGTTCCGACACCCCGACGGTCGGCTATGCCGTCGCCTACGTCTACGGCGTGGCCGGCATGCTGATCTTCGC
>JAISIU010000199.1 GCA_031261885.1 Bifidobacteriaceae bacterium | reverse complement strand
GCCGCGCCCACGCCGACCGTCGCGACGGGCACACCGGACGGCATCTGGACGATGCTGAACAGCGAGTCGAGCCCGTCCAACACCTTCAGCGCCACCGGGACGCCGATGACGGGCAGCGTCGTGACGGCGGCCAACATGCCGGGCAGCGCCGCGGCGCCGCCCGCGCCCGCGATGATGACGCCGATCCCGCGGCCCGCCGCCGCCCGGCCGTACGCGATCGTCTCATCGGGCATGCGGTGGGCCGAGGACACGACGACCTCCCACGGGATGCCGAACTCGTCGAGCGCGGCCGCGGCCGCCTCCATGGTCGGCCAATCCGAATCCGACCCCATGACGATCCCAACCAACGGGCTAACTGAACCGGCCGCCATCGTGCGTTCCTTTCACGCGAAAACCTGAGCAAGCGAAACTATGAGAACACTGGGCCCACCACGTGGACCGTTCCCCCGACACCCTAGTGGAAACCCCAGGCGGAATAGACTGGCAGGCATGTCTGTACTGTCGCGCGACGAGGTCGCGCATTTGGCGCATCTGGCGCGCATCAGCCTGACGGACCAGGAGCTGGACCTCATGGCCACGCAGCTGGACGCGGTCGTGGACGCGGTCGCCGTCGTCCAGTCGGCGGTCACCGCCGACACCCCGGCCACGAGCCACCCGCTGCCCCTGACCAACGGCTGGCGCGAAGACGTGGTCCAGCCCGGCCTGAGCAACGAGGCGGCGCTGAGCTCGGCGCCCAGGGAGGAAGCCGGCCAATTCCGGGTTCCGCAGATTCTCGGAGAGGAGCCGTGAGCCCGGTGGCAGCCCCAACCAATGAAACCGGAGACCTGACCAGGCTGTCGGCCGCCCGCATGAGCGAGCTGCTGGCCGCGAAGGAGGTCTCGTCGAGGGAACTCGTCCAGGCCCACCTGGACCGGATCGACCGCGTGGACGGCGCCGTCCACGCCTTCCTGCGCACGATGCCGGAACAGGCCTTTGAGGCGGCGGACGCCGTTGACCGGGCGCGCGCCAAGGGCGAGGCGCTCGGCCCGCTGGCCGGTGTGCCGGTCGCGGTCAAGGACGTGCTCGCCACGAATGGCACCGTCACGACCTGTGGCTCCAAGATCCTTGAGAACTGGACGCCCGTCTACGACGCCACGGTCATCGAAAAGCTCAGGGCCGTTGGCACGCCGCTGATCGGCAAGACCAACATGGACGAGTTCGCGATGGGCTCCTCGACCGAGCACTCCGCTTACGGGGCCACGCACAACCCGTGGGACCTGGACCGGATCCCGGGCGGGTCCGGCGGCGGCTCGGCCGCGGCCGTCGGCGCCTTCGAGGCGCCGCTCGCGCTCGGCTCCGACACGGGCGGCTCGATCCGCCAGCCGGCCTCCGTCACGGGTACGGTCGGCACCAAGCCGACGTACGGCGGCGTCTCCCGCTACGGGCTCGTCGCGATGGCCTCCTCGCTCGACCAGGTCGGGCCCGTGGCCCGCGGCGTCCTCGACGCCGCGCTGCTGCACGCCGCGATCGGCGGCCACGACCCCCACGATTCGACCTCGCTCGACGAACCGGTCCCGGACGTCGTCGCCGCCGCCAAGCTCGGCGCCGCGCGCGACCTCAAGGGCGTGCGCGTCGGGATCGTCGGCCAGCTGCGCGGTGAGGGCTTCCAACAGGGCGTCCTCGACCGCTACGCCGAGGCCCTGGGCCTGCTCGAGGACATGGGCGCCGAGGTCAGCGTCGTCGACTGCCCGAGCTTCGAGTACGCGCTCGGCGCCTACTACCTCATCATGCCGTCCGAGGCCTCCAGCAACCTGGCCCGCTTCGACGCGATGCGCTACGGCATCCGCGTGGCCCCTGAGTCCGGGCCGGCCACGGTCGAGACGGTCATGGGCGCCACGCGCGAGGCCGGGTTCGGCGACGAGGTCAAGCGCCGCATCATCCTCGGCACCTACGCGCTCTCGGCCGGCTACTACGACGCCTACTACGGCTCCGCCCAGAAGGTCCGCACGCTCGTCCAAGCCGACTTCAGGGCCGCCTTCGAGAAGGTCGACGTGCTCGTCTCGCCGACCACGCCGACCACGGCCTTCAAGCTCGGCGAGAAGCTTGACGACCCCCTCCAGATGTACCTCTCGGACGTCGCCACGATCCCCGCCAACCTGGCCGGCACGCCGGGCATCTCGGTGCCGATCGGCCTGGCGGACGGCCTGCCCGTCGGCCTCCAGGTCCTCGCGCCGGCCCGCGCCGACGAATGGTGCTACCGCCTCGGCGCGGCCGTCGAGGCCGCGCTCGAGGACCAGTGGGGCGGCCCACTCCTGAACCAGGCCCCAGCGCTGCCGGAAGGGACGGCATCGGCCGCCAAACCAGTCAGCGGAACGGAAGGAGGCGCCCGATGACGGCCCAAACCGATATGGATCCCACGCCGCTCGATTTCGACGAGGCGATGGAACGGTTCGACCCGGTGTTCGGCATCGAGGTGCACGTCGAACTGAACACGAAGACCAAGATGTTCTGCTCGTGCCCCACGACCTTCGGCGCGCCGCCCAACACGGCCGTGTGCCCGGTCTGCCTCGGTCTGCCCGGCTCCATGCCCGTGGTCAACCACAAGGCGATCGAATCGGCCATCCGGCTCGGGCTGGCGCTGCACTGCTCGATCGCGCCGTCCAGCCGGTTCGCGCGCAAGCAGTACTTCTACCCGGACGTCTCGAAGGACTACCAGATCTCGCAGTACGACGAACCGATCGACGCGGACGGCTACCTCGACGTGACGCTGGCCGACGGCTCGATCTTCCGCGTCCAGATCGAGCGCGCCCACATGGAGGAGGACGCCGCCAAGAACACGCACATCGGCGGCACCGGCCACATCCAGGGCGCGGCCTATTCGCTCGTCGACTACAACCGTTGCGGCACGCCGCTCATCGAGATCGTGACCCGGCCCGTCGAAGGCACGGGCGCGCACGTCGCCGAGGTGGCCCGCGCCTACGTGGCCGGCCTGCGCGACCTCGTGATCGCGCTCGGCATCTCCGACGCCCGCATGGACCGCGGCTCGATCCGCGCCGACGTCAACCTGTCGCTCCGGCCCAAGGCCGCCCCTGGCGAGGACCAGTCGACAGTGCCGCTGGGCCGCCGCTCCGAGACGAAGAACGTCAACTCGCTGCGGGCCATCGAGCAGGCCATCCGCTTCGAGGCGGGCCGCCAGGCCGCACGCCTGGCCGCCGGCCTGACGGTCAAGCAGGAAACCCGCATGTGGCACGAGGAGTCGAAGGACACCACGCCGGGCCGCTCCAAGGAGACGGCGGAGGACTACCGCTACTTCCCCGAGCCGGACCTGCTGCCCGTCGTGCCGGACCCGGCCTGGATCGAGGAGCTGCGCGGCACGCTGCCGGAGCCCCCGGCCCAGCGGCGCGCGCGCCTGCAGAAGGAGTGGGGCTACTCCGACCTGGAGATGCGCGACGTCGTCAACGCCGGGGCCATCGACCTGGTCGAACAGACCGTCGCCGCCGGCGTCACGGCCGCGGCCGCCCGCAAGTGGTGGATGGGCGAACTGGCCCGCACGGCCAACGAACAGGGCGTCGAACTGGTCGAGCTCACGGTCACACCCCAGGACATCGCGGAGCTCGAACAGCTGATCGCCGGCGGCAAGCTGAACGACAAGCTGGCCCGCCAGGCCCTGGCCGGGACGCTTCAGGGCGAGGGCTCGCCGGCCCACGTCATGGAGGCCCGCGGCCTGGCCGTCGTCTCGGACGACTCCGCGCTAACCAAAGCCGTCGACGACGCGCTGGCCGCCAACCCGGACATCGTCGAGAAGATCAAGGGCGGCAAGGTGAAGGCCGCGGGCGCCATCGTCGGTGCGGTTATGAAGGCCACGCGCGGCCAGGCGGACGCCGGCCGCGTGCGCGAGCTCATCATGGAACGCGTCGGTGTGTGACGGGTCCGGTCCCGCGGTGCCCGCGCGGCCGCCAGCCCAGCCGGGGGCGCCGCGCGTCGTCGCGCTCGGCCTTGCCACGCTCGACCACGTCCAGTGGGTCGACCACGTGCCCGGACCCGACGAGAAGGTCCAGGCCCGCCGGGCCGACCTGACGTTCGGCGGGCCGGCCGCGAACGCGGCCGCCGCGGCCGTCGGCCTCGGCTGCCCCACGGCCCTCATCACCGCGATCGGGGCGGCGGAGCTCGCCGAGGTTGTGCGCTACGGACTGGCCCGCGCCGGCGTCGACGTCATCGACCTGGCCGCCTCCGGGTACCGCCTGCCGGTCTCCGAGGTGATGCTCACGGAGAGCACGCACTCGCGGGCCGTCGTGTCGGTCAACGCGGCCGGTGCCGGCCCGCTCGCGGCGCTCCGGCCCGCACTGCTCGAGGGCGCGGACGCGGCCCTCGTCGACGGCCACCTGATGGAGCGCGCCACCCAGTTCGCGGCCCAGGCCCAGGCCGTCGGCGTGCCCGTCGTCATGGACGGCGGCAGCTGGAAACCCGGCAGCGAGGCGCTGCTGGCCCACGTCGACCTCGCGGTCGTCTCGGCCGACTTCCACCTGCCCGGCACGCCCGGACACGCCGGGGACCACTCGGTGCCGGACCCCCGCGACGCCGCGACGCTCGCCGGGGTCGCGGCCATGGGCCCGCGCTGGGTCGCGATGAGCCGGGCCGCCGCGCCGCTGCTCGTGCGGTGGCCGGACGCCTCGATCGAGGAGCTCCCGGTGCCCGCCGTGCCCCAGGTCGTGGACACCCTCGGCGCGGGCGACGCCCTGCACGGCGGCATCGTCGCCTCACTGGCCCACACCATGCGCGCCCGGGCCTCGGAACGGCCGAACGCCGGCCGCCTCGACCTGACCGACGCCGACATCCGGTTGGCGCTCCAGGAGGGCCTCGCCACGGCCGCCGCCTCCGTCGCGGCCCCTGGCGCGCGCGGCTGGATCGACGCTTAGGATGAGACCGTGACGACACTTGGCAGCGGCGGGCGCACGGCCGCCATCGGACGCATCTCGGAGCCGCTCACGCGTGAGCCGCAGCCGGCCACGGCCCCGGCCGGCGGGACGGCGCTGCTGGAACGCCCCGACGAACGGCTCGGCGACGTCGAAGAGGGCGACCACGACCGGTTCGCGCACTACGTGCGCAAGTCGAAGATCCTCGAATCGGCCGTCAACGGCACGCCCGTCCGGGCATTGTGCGGCAAGAAGTGGGTGCCGGGGCGCGACCCGTCGCGTTTCCCGGTGTGTCCCACCTGCAAGGAGATCTACGAGCGCATGAAGCCGGGTCCCAAGCCGCCGGACGTCGGCTGACCGCCCGGGCCGGGCGCCGTCAGGCCCCGGCCAGCTCGAGGTGCGAGGTCACGACCGTCGGGATGGCCGGTTCGCCCGCGGACAACCGATGCGCGTCGCGCGGCAGCTCGGCCACGGAGGCGGCGTGCCGCTCCCGGGCCCTGGCGAGCCCGTCCGCGCCCGTCCAGCCGGGCTGCACCTCGCCACCGAGCACGAGGTCCACCTCGAGCGGCCGCACGCCGTAATCGTCGGGCGCCACGGGCCGGGGACCGGACCCGGTGATGACGATCTCTTCGGCCGCTGTTCCGGCATCGTCCACGCGCCGCCCCGCCCACTTGGCGCCGCCCAGCGTGCCCTTGCCGCCCACCCGCTTGGCGACGGGCCGCAGCTGGCCGGAGGCGTCGGACCGGGCCACGAGCTTGTACACCATCTCGGCCGTGGGGGCGCCGGATCCGGTGACGAGCCGCGTGCCGACCCCGTAGGAGTCGACGGGCGCGGCCGCCAGCCCGGCGATCGCGTACTCGTCGAGGTCGTTCGTGACCGTGATCTTCGTGTCCGTGTTGCCGAGCGAGTCGAGCAGGCCGCGCACCTCGCTGGCGACGGCCGCGAGGTCACCCGAGTCGATGCGGACGCAGGCCAGTTTCGGCCCGGCCACGCGCACGGCCGTGCGGACGGCCTCCTCGACGTCGAACGTGTCGGTCAGCAGCGTGGTGCCGAGGCCCTGGGCCGCGATCTGGGCGATGAAGGCGTCCGCCTCCGAGTCGTGGACCAGCGTGAACGCGTGCGCGGCCGTGCCGATGGTCGGGATGCCCCACCGCCGGCCGGCCTCAAGCACGCTCGTGCCGGCGAACCCGGCCACGTAGGCGGCGCGGGCGGCGGCCACGGCGGACCATTCGTGCGTGCGGCGCGCGCCCATCTCGAGGCAGGGGCGGCCGCCGGCGGCCATGGTCATGCGGCTCGCGGCCGAGGCCACCGAGGAGTCGTGGTTGAGGATCGACAGCGCGAGCGTCTCCAGCAGGACGGCGTCGGCGAACGTGCCGTGGACCGTCAGGATCGGGGAGCCCGGGAAGTAGGTCTCACCCTCCGGGTAGCCGCGGATGTCGCCTCTGAAACGGTAGGCGGCCAGGTAGTCGATCGCGGCCGGGCGGACGATGCCGGCGCTCGCCAGGAAGCCGAGGTCGGCTTCGTCGAAGCGGAAGTCGGGCAGGTCTTCCAGCAGGCGGCCCGTGCCGGCGACGACGCCGTAGCGCCGTCCGGCGGGCAGGCGCCTGGCGAAGACCTCGAAGACGCAGTCGCGCGTGGCCGTGCCGTCTTCGAGGGCGGCGTCAAGCATTGTCAGCTCGTACTGGTCGGTGAGCAGCGAAACCGTCATGTTTGTTGAGGGTATACCCCTTCACCCGTTCGGCCCCATCCGTGCCGCCGCGCGGCCGGTGGTGCGGCGGCCGGGTCGAGGGCGCGGTGCGCGGGAATCGTGAACCTATTGGGGAGTGGTTGGGAGGTTTGGGCCGACGATGCCGTCGCACCGGTTATCGTTGTGGGTGGCGCCTTAATTATTTGGGGCGGCCGCCCGCCCGCGTGCGAAGCGGCCCGGCCTCGCGGCCGCCGCCAACCTCGCAAAGGAGATTCCCGTCATGCCCCAGCCCAGCTCAGCCCGTCCTCGCCGCGCACGCCGCCTTGGCGTGGCGGCGGTGGCCATCGCCGTGATCGCCGCACTGTCCGCGTGCGGCTCGGGGAAGACGAAGGCCGCCCCTGCCACGGCCAGCGGATCGGTGTTGGCCAGTGCGACGGCCTCTTCCGCTTCCACTGACGCGTCG
>JAISIU010000015.1 GCA_031261885.1 Bifidobacteriaceae bacterium | reverse complement strand
TCCGCGACGCGGCGGCCGCTGCGCAGCGAGACGTCGCGCTCGTGGGACAGGCCACCGGAGACGATCAGCACCTTTGGTTCCGTCATAGCATCCACCTCACTCGTTTCGGTTGGGTTGGGCCGCCCGGCGGCGCCGGCGGCCCCTGCGCCGGGCCGCCTAGGCGACGTCCGGTGCCGGGAAGTCGATGTCCGGGGCGTCGCCGTCCGCGGCGGAAGTATCATGCCCGACCAGGCCGGGTCCGAACAGCTCGACGAGCTCCTTCTCCCGCTGGATCACGCCGGCCAGCCGGCGCACGCCCTCGCGGATGCGGTCCGGCGTGGGGTAGCAGAAGCTCAGGCGCATGTGGTCCGTGCCGGTGCCGTCGGCGTAGAAAGCCGAACCGGAGCAGTACGCGACCAGCGCGGTCGTGGCGCGCGGCAGCATGGCCTTCGCGTCGAGGCCCTCCGGCAGCTTGACCCACGTGTAGAACCCGCCCGTCGGCACCGTCCACGTGCAGTCCGGCATGTGTTCGGCGAGGGCCTGCAACATGGCGTCGCAGCGCTCCTTGTACACGCCGCGGTAGTCGTCGATCTGCCCACGCCAATCGCAGTGTTCGAGGTAGGCGGAGATTGACAGCTGTGAGGCGTGCGACGGGCACAGGATCGAGGCCTCTGAGGCCAGCACGAGCTTCTCGCGCACGGCGTGCGGCGCGACGGCCCAGCCCGTGCGGTAGCCCGGCGCGAACGTCTTCGAGAACGTGCCGAGGTACACCACCGATTCGCCCGTCTCGTCGAGCGATCGGATGGCCGGCGTGACCGTGCCGTCGAAACCGAGCAGGCCGTAGGGGTTGTCCTCGACGATCAGGACGCCCTCCTTGCGGCAGATCTCGAGGATCTCCTGGCGCCTGGACACCGGCAGAAGCGTGCCGGCCGGATTGTGGAAGGTCGGGATCATGTAGAGGAACTTGACGTGCTGCCCCGCGGCCTTGCACCGCTTGATGGCCTGGCGCAGCGCCTCGGGGACCAAGCCCTGGCCGTCCTGCTCCACGTGCACCATCTCGGCCTCGTAGGAGTGGAACACGCTGATCGCGCCGACGTAGCTGGGGGCCTCCAGCAGGACGACGTCCCCCGGGTCGATGAAGATGCGGGTCACGAGGTCGAGCGCCTGCTGCGACCCCGTGGTCACGACGACGTCGTCGGCGTGCGCATGGATGCCCTCCTCGGCCATCACCTCGGTGATGTGCTCGCGCAGCACCGGGTGGCCCTGGCCGTTGCCGTACTGGAGCGCGACCGATCCCTCGGTAGCGATCAAGTCCGCCGTGATCTTCGCGACGATTTCGAGCGGCAGCGCGTCGATGTACGGCATGCCGCCTGCCAGCGAGACCACCTCGGGCCGGTTGGCGACGGAGAACAATGCTCGCGTCTCAGAGCTCCTCAGCGAGTGCGTGCGCTGTGCGTAGGACCCGTACCAAGGATCGAGCCGGGTACCGGTCTGCTGCTGAGGCGCGGCCATGCGAGTTGCCTCCGTTCGGGTTGGGGTGGTTGTTGGGCGCCCGATGGCGGACGGCCGGGTGGGGCGGGTCCGTCGCCGTGGCTGGATGAACGTACGGGAGTAAACGTTACGCCGCGTTTCGGGAGTGCCGAAACGCGGCGTAACGCATGGGCGTGAAACTTTAGTGAAGCGGTGCGGGCCCGGGGCGGCCGGATCGGTCTCAGAGGTAGGCGGCGAGATCCGCCTCAAGCGCGGGCTTGGGCTTGGCGCCGACGACTGAGGCGACGAGCTCGCCGCCCTTGTAGACGTTCAGCGTGGGGATCGAGGCGATGCCGTAACGCTGCGGGGTCGTGGGGTTCTCGTCGATGTTCATCTTCATGAACTTCAACTTGGCCGAGTGGGCGTCCGCGAGCTGCTCGACGATCGGGCCGACCTGGCGGCACGGCCCGCACCACGGCGCCCAGAAGTCGACGAGGACGGGGAGGTCGGACTTCAGCACCTTCTCGTCGAAGTTGGCGTCGGTGACCTCGGGCAATTCACTCATGACAATTCCTCTTTCTTTCCATCCCTTGTTGTCCCCGTGATACTGCCACTCCTGCGAGCCGTCTGGGGACCCGGACGGCGGGAAGTGGGACGTTTCACACGGCGTGGGCAGTGGTCGCCGGCGCCGTGACGCGTCTGGCCGTCACACCGTGCCGCCCGCCACCTGGGCGTCGGCGTCGATTCGGCCGAGGTAGTCCTGGGCGTCGAGCGCGGCGTGGCAGCCGGCCGCGGCCGCGGTGATGGCCTGGCGGTAGGTGTGGTCGACCGCGTCACCGCAGGCGAAGACGCCGGGCAGCGAGGTCCGGGAGCTGCGGCCGTCGACCACGATGTAGCCATGGTCGTCGAGCTCCACCTGGCCGCCGAGGAAGGCCGTGCGTGGTTCGTGGCCGATCGCGACGAACACGCCGTCGGCCGGGACCTCGCGGGTGGCTCCGTTGACGGTGTCCGTCAGCTCCAACGCGGTGACGGCCGTCTCGCCGATCACGCGGCTCACGGTCGAGTTCCACGCGAAGTCGAGGTTCGGCTGGGCCGCGGCGCGCTCCTGCAGCACGCGCGAGGCGCGCAGCTGGTCTCGCCGGTGCACCACCGTGACCGTGCGGCCGACCCGCGTGAGGAACAGCGCCTCGGTCAGGGCGGAATCGCCGCCGCCGATGACGTAGATCACCTTGTCGCGGAAGAACGCGCCATCGCAGGTGGCACAGTAGGACAGGCCGTGCCCGGTGAGCCTTTCCTCACCCTCGACGCCGAGATGGCGGTAGGCCGAGCCGGTCGCGAGGACCACGGCCTTGGCGCCGTACTCCTGCCCGGAGCCGAGGCGGACGCATTTGACGGCCTT
>JAISIU010000084.1 GCA_031261885.1 Bifidobacteriaceae bacterium | reverse complement strand
TTGACCGCCCCACGCCGGACCCGACTCCCACATAATCTTGGGGTTGATCCGGAGGTTTCGGCCCCTAAAACCCGGGGTTTGGGGGCCGAAACCTCCGGATCAACGAGAAAGAGTGGACGATGACGGACCCGGCCGGAGGGAGGCAGCCGGTCCGGTCTCATCGCCCCAGCGTTCATCCCGAGGTTTGAGCCCCGAATTCCGCGAATCCGGGGCTCAAACCTCGGGATCAGTTGGACAAGGGTTCACTTGACCTGGATGGTCTTCTTCACCGTCTTGCCGGAGAGTTTGGCTTTCACGACAGCCTTGCCGGGCCTCAGGGCCCGGACACGGCCAGCCGCGTCGATCCGAAGGACCCCCGGCTTACTGCTCGACCACGTCACGGTCACGCCCGTCGCCTTCGCCGGACGCACCACGGTCGACAAGGCCTTGACGGCCCCCACCTTCAGTCTCTTCGGCGCCTTGAGCGCCACCGTCTTGACCTTCACTTTGCGCTTGACCACCGTGACCTTGATCTGGGCCTTGGCCCCACCGGCCGTCACCACCACAGTGGTACGCCCCACTTTCAACGCCTTGACCTTGAGCCCCACCGGCTGACCCAACGGCAACGCCAGGTCACCACTACCGGCCTTGGCGGCCGCACCGCCCGTGCTGGTCACGGTCGCGGTCTTCGGGTTGGCCACCCGCCACGACCCCTGCGCCACGCCCTGAGCCCCCTGGGTCGGGCCGAGCGCGACCACACGCACCGTCACGGTCTGGGACCGGGCCTGGAACAGGCCCTTACCCGCCAGGTTCGTACCCAACCCGGCCACCACCGGAGCAGCATCCGTAGGCGTCCCCGGACCGCTCGGCGACGGGTTCGGACTCTCCGGCGGCCCCGGAGCCGGCAACGGGCCCGGCGTATCCGTCGTCGGACCCGGCGCCGGAGTATCCGTCGTCGGTTCCGGCTCAGGCGTATCCGACGTCGGATCATCCGTCGGGGTCGGCGGTGGGACGGTGGCCGTCACCTGGATGGGCGTGCTGGTCTCGGTGGCCTCATAGTCATAGGCCGCGATTGTCCTGGTGACCGTGAACTGATACGACCCCGAGTCCAGAGTCGTCGGCGCGGCGACCTCGTAGGTCTTCGACCCCGTGGCGACCGGCTCGCCGTCCTTCAGCCACGTGTAGGTCTCCTCGCCCACGCCGGGCGAGACCGTGGCGGTCAGCAGCAGCGGATCCCCCGGCCCCAGCGCGGCGGTCGGGCCGGACACCATGACCCGAAGGGCCGGCAGGTTCAGCCGGTCCACCACCAGCAGCGCCTCCGGGATCTTCAGGTTCACCGCCTGATAGGTGGCGTCCTCCGCCCGTGTCACGCTGACGTCGTACACGCCCGGCTCGGCCGTGTCGGCGGTCTTCCCGTCAAGCGTGTGCGTCACGGTGAACCCGCTCAACCCGTCCGGCACGCCCCTGACCTGGAAGTCACCGGTGCCCTGTTTGGACACCTGCACCTGCTGGGCCGTCGAGACGGGCAACACCTGCTTGGCCGTGAACACGGCCTGGACCTGATGGTCGGCCGTGACGTTCGCCAACAAGAGCTTGGTCGGCCCCGTCTGGAGGGCCCCGCCGTCGAGTTTGAACCCGGAGAACACGTACCCGGCCGCCGGAGCGGCCGTGAACTCCTGGTTCGACCCGTGCAACACCGACAGGGCCCCCGACGGCGTGATCGTGCCCGAACCGTCCACCGAGGCCGTGATCTGATGGGTCGTGTCCCCGTCCTGGCTCGCCACGAAGAACTGCGCCTGTTGGGCCAGGCCCTGATGGTAGTTGCCATCCCCGCTGTACGTGACCGTCAACCGGTACGGCCCCACCGCCATCTCCGAGATGTTCATCGTCAGCGTCGCGCTGTTCGCGGTGACCGGAATCGTCGTGG
Organism: Bifidobacteriaceae bacterium; assembly: GCA_031261885.1. Classification (GTDB taxonomy): domain Bacteria; phylum Actinomycetota; class Actinomycetes; order Actinomycetales; family WQXJ01; genus JAISIU01. The sequence continues at coordinate 3,260 of JAISIU010000084.1, read as the reverse complement.
CGTTCCCCTGATTCACCAACGACCCGTCCGACTTGAGGGCGGCCACCTGGAACGTGAACGATCCCGTCGGCAGCACGATGGCCGAGGCGTTATTGATGCTGGCCGTCGCCTTGACCACGTCGCCCTGTCGAATGTCTTGGATGCCGAACGGCGCCACCACCGCCAACTGGGTGACCGAGGCGATCGGCCCCAGCGAGAGCGTGATCGAGTTCGAGTAGCCGGCCCGGTTCTCCGTCCCGATCAGTTGCGAGCCCATGCAGCGGTACCGCGTGAAGTCCGAGAGGACCACGGATCCGAGGTGCAGGTTCGGGCCCGTCGCCCCGGAGATCGGCTGCCAGCCGTCCTCCTCGTCCCACTTCTGCCACTGGAGCTCCTTGACCTCGGTGCCGTCCACGCCCATGGCCGTCACGGACATGTCGACGCTCCCGCCGAGGATCGTGGTCAGGCTCGTCTGGGCGGCCGTCAGCACCGGGACGCCCTCGGTCTGGGGCGTGATCACCGCGATCCCCGGACTTCGGGCCGAGACCGCCAATTGCGTCACATCCGTGGCGGATGTCTTCGCCTCGATCGCGAACTGTTGGTTCAGCCCCGGCGCCAGGTTGTCCAACGTCAACAGCGTCTGGGACGCGGTGACCTCGCCCTTGTCCTGTTCCATCCACGTGCCCTGGACCAGCCTCAGCAGCTGATAGCTCGTGGGCGCCGGCGCGCCCGGCACCGTCGGCGCGGGGTCCCACGCGAACGAGGCCGACGTGGCCGTCACGTCCTGGAGCCTGAAGTTCCTCGGCGCCAACACCGGACTCGTCACGTCCTTGACCGCGTACGTCACGTACGGGACCTCCGAGCCGCCAACCTTGACCTTCTTCTCCACCAGCATCCAGCTGAACCCGTACGCCTGGTGGCTGATCCCGGCCACCTCCGGGAAGCCGTGGATTTTACCCGTGAACTCCGAGCCCGAGAAGTCCGCCGTCGACGAGCCCGTCGACGTCTCCGAACCGCCTGACGCGCCGATCACCATGCCGCCGCCGCCGGCGCCGACCTTGAAGCTGATCTCGTCGCTCATCTCGGTCGCCTTCTCCTTGGTGGTCTCCAGCTCCACGCTCTGCGTGGTCGAGTTCTCGCCCCACCCGGGCGTCTCCCACACGCCATCGCCCCCGCCGCCGCGGAAGTCGAAGCTCTTCGGGTCATAGTTCTGATACGTCGAGGGGTAGCCCTCGGTGTGCTTGACGATGTCCGAACCGATCTCCGGCAGCCCATAGGCCTCCGAATACTCCCGGTACTGTTCCAGCGTCATCTCCGTGTTAATCGGCGTCCGGGGCACCCGGTAGATGAGCTGCACCGGCCTCACGGCCGTCCCGTCGGCGTTCGACGCGTAGGCCGTGTAGTAGAAGACGTCGCACGGCGTGACCGTCAAGATGACGGTGTCCTCCTCCGCCCCGTACTCGATCGAGAACTCGGTCTTCGTCGAGTCCTTGTACTCGGTGGTCTCGGAGTGTTGGAAGTCCGTGTCCATCTGGGTCTCCACCCCTTTGATGCCGAAGAAGTCGGGGACTTCCTCCTCCATCGACACGTACGCTCCCGCGCTCCACTTCGAGGACGCCGAGGAGCTCGACTCGCTCCCCGAGAAGCTCGTCAGCGCCGTGTCGTTCAGCGCCTTCGAGTTGGTCGGATCGAGGTCCGCCACGTCCTTGAAGTACGGCGGCGCCGCCAGGATCCCGATCACCGTCGGGTCCGAATACTGCGTCTCCCACCGGTCGAACACGAACGTCGTGGCGTCCCGATCCGTGTTCAACAGCACCGTTCCGATCGCTCCAGGGTAGAGATACATCCCGCTGCCGACGTCAAGGCTGATGTCGGCGCCCGGCGTCGAGCCGCGGAACGTCAACTCCAGACCGTCGTGGCCCCAGTGCGCATCCCAATTCATGATCACCGTCGCGTCGTACGGCCCGCCACCGGCGTCGGGGGAAGAGCTGCCGCCCGACACGTTGCCCCACAGGCCACCGCTCACGCTCATCGTGACGGGATTCGCCAAGTACATGTTCCCGACCCCAGGAACCTTGCCGAACGTGTCCGAGGTGCTGACCACCTTGCCCGTGTCCGTGGCGACGCCGAGGGCACGGTCGGGCAGCTGGAGCACCACCGCGTTGGCGGCCTGCGGGTACGGCTGGACGGCCAGTTTGACGCCCTGGTTCAGCCAGTAGGCGTCGTTCGGCTTCGTCAGCGTACAGACGGGTTCCGCGCCGTTCGGATATATCGCGTTGATCGTCCCCCCACCCGTCACCTGGCCCAGCGACAAGGACTTCGCCAGATCATGCGCGCCCTTCGCGCTGGCCGAAAGGAGCTCGGCATGATAGGTCGGCTTGAGCATCCGGCACGTATCACCGTTCAAAATGAAGCCAGCGGGCGGCACATCCTCGGTGGTGTTGCCCTGATACCCGGCGAACGCGAGGCCATCGCCCACGCCGCTCGGCAGCGGGTAGGCCGCCACCCCGGCGTGGGCGGCGCCGGCCTTGGCCGCCACGTCGCTCGAGCCGAGCGTGCGCTGCATGGTCCCGCCGCCGCCGTACACGACGGTCAGGTGCGACTGGACCCCCTGTGGGATCATGTCCGTGGACGCGGCGACCCCCGACCAGTCGGTCGCGTCCCAGGCCACGGCGAGATCCGCCTTGCCGTCGGCGTCGAAGTCGCCCATCGCGAGCGAGGTGTAGACCGGTGTGCTCGCGGCGGCCGTGGCCTGGCCGACGGCCACGCCGCCCTTCGCGGTGAGCCACGTCTGGCTCACGGTCCACCCGCCCGACTGCGTCCACCGGTACCGGTGCTGGCTCAAGTCCTGCCGGACCTCCACGACCTGAAATCCCGTGAACCGCGGCGGGCTGGCCGAGTCGAACTTGGGCAGCGCGACCGCCACCTCGTCGACCCCGTCCCCGTCGACGTCGCCGGCCGCCATCGTCAGTAGATCGGCGGCCCAGGCGGGCGAAAAGGCGTCGGCCGACTGGTCCGTCAAGACCGGTCCCGTGCTGCCGAGCGTGATGTACCCGCCATCGGTGACCGTGGTCAGCCCCTGCGCCTGGTAAGCCGGGTCGATGAACCGCAGCCTGATCTGACCGGCCTCCGCCGTCAACAAGGCCACACCGTCGGTCGGCCGGCCCGCCTGGACTTTCAAGGGCACGGCCACTTCAGCGCCCACGTTGGTGAGCTTCGGCAGCGACAGCGTCTTCTGGTTACTCGCGGCGCCGTGCCCGATCAACGTGCCCGTGCCGTCG
>JAISIU010000073.1 GCA_031261885.1 Bifidobacteriaceae bacterium | reverse complement strand
GTGACCGCCGGCCAACGCTACGGCTTCCGCGCGGCCGGGCCGTGGGACCCGGCCGCCGGGTCGCGTTTCAACCCGGCCAAGCTGCTGCTCGACCCGTACGGCCGCGCCATCGACCAGGTGCGGCCCGTGACGCGCGAGTTCTACGCGCACGAGGTCGGCCCCGACCTCGGTCCCGTTCCCGGCCCGCGCACGGCGAGCGCCGGCGACTCCGCCCCGTTCGTGCCGCACTCCGTCATCGTCCCCCCGGGCGACGCGTTCGACTGGGGCGGCTCCGCCCGCCCGGCCACGCCGTGGGAACGCACCGTCATCTACGAGGCGCACGTCAAGGGGCTGACGATGACGCTGCCCGGCGTGCCGGAAGAGCTGCGCGGGACGTACGCCGGGGTGGCGCACCCGGCCGTCATCGACCACCTGACGCGGCTCGGCGTGACCGCCATTGAGCTGCTGCCGATCCACGCGGCCATGACCGAACCGCAGCTGCAAACCCGCGGGCTGACGAACTATTGGGGCTACTCGACGCTCGGCTTCTTCGCGCCGAACCCCGCCTACGCCACGGCCACCGCCCGGGCCGCCGGCCCCGAGGCCGTGATCGCCGAGGTCAAGGGCATGGTCCGGCTGCTGCACAAGGCCGGGCTCGAGGTGATCCTCGACGTCGTCTACAACCACACGTGCGAGCAGGGCCTCGACGGCCCGACCGTCTGCTGGCGCGGCCTCGACAACCAGCTGTGGTACCGCCACGACCCGGGCGCGCCGGACCGCTACCAGGACGTGACCGGCACGGGCAACAGCCTCGATTTCTCCCGCCCCGAGGTGGTCGCGATGGCCGTCGACTCGCTCAGGCACTGGGCGCGCGGCTACCAGGTGGACGGCTTCCGCTACGACCTGGCCGTGACGCTGGGCCGCACCGGGCACGGCTTCTCGCCCCGGCACCCGTTCCTCGCCGCGCTCCAGACGGAACCGGAGCTGCGCGGGCTCAAACACATCGCCGAGCCGTGGGACCTCGGGCTGGGCGGCTGGCAGACCGGCGGTTTCCCACCGCCGATGGCGGCCTGGAACGACCATTTCCGCGGCGACGCCCGGCGCTTCTGGCTGACCAATCCCAAGGCGCAATCCACCGACGCCGAGGGTGTCTCGGGCCGCGACCTGGCCACCCGCCTGTCCGGTTCGGCCGACCTGTTCGACGCGGCCGACCCGGCGTTCGCGCACGGGCCGATGGGCTCCGTCAACTTCGTCACGGCCCACGACGGCTTCACGCTCCACGACCTCGTCTCCTACGACTCCAAACACAACGAGGCGAACGGCGAGAACGGCCGCGACGGCACCGACGACAACCGGTCCTGGAACCACGGCGTCGAAGGACGGCTGCACCCGTCAGCGGGCGCCGGCATCCACGGCATCGGTATCGGCATCGACGCGGTCAACTCGCTCAGGCAACGTTCGCAGCGCAACCTGCTCGCGACGCTCGCGTTCGCCTCCGGCGTGCCAATGCTGCTGGGCGGCGACGAGATCGGCCGCAGCCAGGGCGGCAACAACAACGCCTACTGCCAGGACTCGGCCGTGACGTGGCTCGACTGGAACCTGGAGCCGTGGCAAGAAAAGCTCAGGGACACGGTCGCGTTCCTGTTCAAGCTGCGCCGCGAGAACCCGGCGCTCAGGCCGGACCGTTTCGCGACAGGAAAGGTGCCCGATGGCGGAACCGTGCCGGATCTCGCATGGTACGGACCCGGCGGGCTCGAGGTGACGCCCGAGGAGTGGAACGACCCCTCCTTCCGCACCTTCCAGATGCTCCGGGGCGCCGTCTCTCCCGAGGACCGGGACGTGCTGCTGGCCGTGAACGGCTCGCTCAAACCATCCGGCGTGACGGTGCCGCGTTGGCGCGGCGGAGCGGCCTTCGCCCTCGTGTGGGATTCGGGTTGGGCGTCCCCGGCCGAGGCCGCGGCCGAACCGGGGGCCGAGGGCCCGGCGCGCGTGGGGGCCGGGGACCAGGTGCCGCTCGACGCGTTGACCGTGCGCCTGTACCTGACGGCCTGACCGCGTCCCCACCAAACCACATCCCGACTCGGCCGCTGAGACCCCGAGGTGAGGTCCGGCATCGTGCGCTCATTCCCACCCACTCCGGCCCACTCCCGCCCCCGGATTTCCCGGCCCTGGTGGTCACATATCCCGACCAAATGTGACCATCCGGGCCTCGAAGTTCGGTGAGGTGGGGCGGAGGCGAGGTTCGGCATCGTCCACGGTGTCGCCACGCGCGCGACGGTAGTGTTCTTGTGGTGGAACGCATACGAATATATGGTAAACATATGTCTAACACAGCTCTTGTGCAGTCTCGCGTCGACCCGGCCATCAAGCGTGAGGCCGACACGATCCTCGCCGGGCTCGGCCTCGACGGCCCCACGGCCGTCAGGATGTTCTACGCCGCCATCGTCAATCACGAGGGGATCCCCTTCGACGTGCGGCAGCCCCGTTTCAACCGCGAGACCGAAGAGGCCATCCAGGACGCCCTTCACCGCCGAAACCTGCGCGGCCCGTTCGCGACACCGGCCGAGGCCCTGGCGGCCGCGCTCAAGGACTGACCCATGGCCGCGCCCCAGAAGCCGCAGTTAGCGGTCGAATACACCACTCAGCTCTCCCGCGACCTCAAGAAGATCGCGAAGCGCGGACTCGACCTCGGCAAGCTGACCGAGGTCCTCAACCAGCTCGCAGCCCAGAAGTCACTCGCGCCCCGCCACCGCGATCACGCGCTGGCGGGCAACTATCGCGGCACCAGGGAGTGCCACATCGAGCCGGACTGGCTCCTCATCTACAGCGTTAGCCACACGGACCTGATCCTCGCCGCCATCCGCACCGGTAGCCACGCCGACCTGTTCTGACGCTGCACCGTGCCCGCGCCCGTCTGCCCGAGGCGAGGGCCGGCATCGTCCCCCCCGCCGGGTTTGGCGGCCCGGATGGTCACATACCAACACCAAATGTGACCACCGGGGCCAGGAAGTTCGCTGGAGTGGGTGCACGATGCCGGGCGGCTCACTGCCGCTCGGAGCCTCCCTCGCGCGGAGGAATTCCCAGGGTTCGTTCAGGGTTCGTCCGGGCCGGTTCCCAGGTGGGCGTAGTTAAGTGTTCCCTATGAAACGTCCCAAGGTGATCAACACCATCCTTATCGCGGTGATCGTCGTCGCGGCCGTCGTGGTGGCTTTGGTGTTCATCAAGCCGGGCAAGTCGAGCTCGAGCGCGAGCACCACCACTCGAACCTCCCAGGTCACGACGACGAACGTGACATCCACCATCTCCGCGACCGGCACCGTCGCCGCCGCCAAGACCGCCTCGCTGTCCTTCGCCTCCGATGGCGAGGTCAAGTCCGTCGCGGTCACGGCCGGGGACACGGTCACGGCCGGGCAGACCCTCGCGACCATCACGTCCGACGACGCCAAGGAGGCCGTCGAGGACGCGAAGGACACGGTCAAGTCCGCGCGCTCCACGCTGGCCGAGGCCAAGGACTCGCTGACCAGCGCGAAGCAGTCGAAGACCTCGGCCGACAGCTCCGTGTCCGCCGCCAAGCTGAACGTCAAGTCCGCCGAAGCCCAGCTGACCAAGGCCAAGAAGGCCGCCACCTCCGGCACCACGGCCGCCGAATACATCGCGGCCGGCGGGACCGGCACGGGCAGCACCGGCACGGGCAGCGGGGGCCAGGGCACGGCCGGCAGCGGCACCGCAAACACCGGCGCCAACACGGGCACGAGCGGCGGCACCAACACCGGCACCGGCACCACGCCGTCATCGGGCACGGGCTCCTCCGGCTCCAGCTCAACGTCCAGCTCCAGCTCCACCAACTCCAGTACCTCCGGCACCATGACCGTGACGGCCGCCCAGGCCGCCGTCAAACAGGCCGAATCGAGCCTGTCGTCCGCCCAAGCCCAGCAGACGAACGCCTCCAGCTCCGTCACCTCCGCCCAGGCCAAGGTCACGGACGCCCAGGACGCGTTGACCGAGGCCGAGGACGACCTCGAGACGGCCCGCGAAGCGGCCGCCAACCTCACGATCACCGCCCCGTTCGACGGCACCATCACGGCCGTCGACGTCTCGGAGGGCGACGAGGTCACCGGTTCGGACGCGACCACGGTGACGTCGTCGTCCACGAGCTCGGCCGCGTCATCGTCCACCTCTTCCTCCGGCTTCGGCGGCGGGTCGGCATCGACCGGTTCAACCGGTTCCGGTTCGGGTTCGAGCGGCTCCAGCGCCGCGACCACGGCCATCGAGATGGCTTCGATGGGCACGCTGACCGTCTCCGGGTCCTTCGCCGAGGCGGACGCCGCCTCGCTGAAGAAGGGCCAGAACGCGACCGTCACGTTCCCGGCGCTCTCGAACGCGACCGGCTCCGGCACGGTCACGTGGATCAGCCCCGTCGGGTCGTCCTCGGGTTCCGTCGTCACGTACACGGCGCTCGTCACGCTCGAGAACCCGCCCAGCTCGCTGCGCATCGGCCAGAGCGCCGACATCGAGGTCGTCACGGCCGAGGCCGACAACGTCCTCGCCCTGCCGTCCAACGCCGTCACGATCCTCTCCGACACCGAGGGCACCGTCCAGAAGGTGGACGGCTCCGTGACGGCCGGCTCGACGCCGAAGACCACGACCACCACGGTCCAGATCGGCGTCCAGGGCGACTCGATGGTCCAGATCAAGTCCGGCCTCAGCTCCGGCGACACGGTGCTCGTCTCCGAGGACACCTCGACCGGCACGACGACCACGACGACGAACAACCGGTCCGGCTTGGGCAGCGGCAGCGGGTTCGGCGGCGCGGGCTTCGGCGGCGAGATGCCGGGCGGCGGCTTCAACCGGGGCGGGATGTGACGATGACGGCGGCCACCAAGGCCGCGGCCGGCGCGCCCGCCCAAGCCGCCTCACGCGAGGCGTCCGGCGCGGCGGAACCGGTCCCGGTCATCGACATGCGCGACATCTGGCGCGTCTACGGCTCCGGCGAATCCGAGGTCCGGGCGCTGGCCGGGCTGGACCTGCGCGTCGACCGCGGCGAGTTCGTCGCGATCATCGGCGCCTCCGGCTCCGGCAAGTCCACGGCCATGAACATCCTCGGCTGCCTGGACGTGGCGGACCGCGGCACGTACGTGCTGGACGGCACCGACGTCTCGCGGCTCAGCTACCGCGAGCTGGCGTTGGTCCGCAACCGCAAGATCGGGTTCGTGTTCCAATCATTCAACCTGATCAGCCGCATCAACGCCCTCCGCAACGTCGAACTGCCGATGACCTACGCCGGCGTCGAACGCCACGAGCGCCGCCGCCGCGCGCTGGCCGCCCTCGAGATGGTGGGCCTCGGCAGGCGCTACACGCACAAGCCGGGCCAGCTGTCCGGCGGCCAGCAACAGCGCGTCGCCGTGGCCCGCTCGCTCGTCAACGCGCCGTCGTTGATCCTCGCGGACGAGCCGACCGGCAACCTCGACTCGGTCTCCGCCTCGGACGTCCTCGACGTCTTCGAGCAGATCCACACGACGGGCCGCACGATCGTGCTGATCACCCACGACCAGAAGGTCGCGGCCCGCGCCCAGCGCGTCGTCACGATCTCCGACGGCCGCATCATCGACGACACCCGGTGGGGCGAGGCGGAGCGGCGCGCCAACCGCGAGGCCGCCGCCAAGGCGGGCGTTTCACTGTCCGATGGCGGCACCTCGCCCGAGCGCCCGGCCGCCGGGTCCGGCACGGTCCCCGGCCACGGGATCGACCAGATGGCGCCGGGCTTCGACGCCGCGCCCGACTACGAGGCGCCCAAGCGCCGAAGGGCGCGCGACAAGGCCAAGGCCCAAGCCGCTGACACGGGCGACGGCGACAACGGCGGCGCCCCCACCGAGACGATTCCGGCGGTGAGCAAGTGAGCCTCTTCGAACTGTTCCGGTCCGCCATCTCCGGCATCACCACGAACCTGACCCGGGCCGCGCTCACGCTGCTCGGCGTCATGATCGGCATCGGCTCCGTCATCCTGCTGCTCGGGGTCGGCTCCGGCGCCCAGGCCACGGTCGCCTCCCAGATCGCCGGCCTCGGCACGAACACGATGACCGTCACCGCCGGCGGCTCCTCCTCCTCCTCGTCACGCTCGATGACGAAGTACCAGAACCTCACGCTCGCCACGGCCACGGCGCTCGAGAAGACCGACGACGCCCCGGACATCAAGGCCGTGGTGCCCGTGGTCCAGGAATCCGAGACCGTCGCCTACGGCACCACCTCGGAGACCGGCGCCGTCATCGGCACGACCGCGAACTACTTCACGGTCACGAACGCGACCGTCGCGATCGGCACGCCGTTCCAGAACGCGGACAACACGAACGCGCGCAAGGTCTGCGTCATCGGCGCCGAGCTGGCCGAGGAGCTGTTCAGCACCGCCGACCCGATCGGCAAGTCGATCACCGTGGGCTCCACGCCGTTCACGGTCTACGGCGTGCTGAAGTCGAAGGACTCCTCCTCCGGCTCGACCTCGTCGCTGAACACGGGCGTCGTGATCCCGATCAACCGCATGCAGCGGTCGATCTCCGGGTACGGCGACCTGTCCTCGATCACGCTTCAGGCGAAGGACTCCGATTCGGTGACCTCCGCGGCCGCGGAGGCGACCTCCGTCATCGCCGCCCAGCTCGGCGTCTCCACCTCGGACGCCGACTTCACGGTGACGACCCAGGACGAACTCATGGAAACGTCATCGTCGGTTTCCTCGACACTGTCCACGATGTTGGCCGCGATCGCCGCGATCTCGCTCGTGGTCGGCGGGATCGGCGTCATGAACATCATGCTCGTGACCGTCACGGAGCGGACCCGCGAGATCGGCATCCGCACGGCGCTCGGCGCGTCCCGGTTCGCGATCTCCGCCCAGTTCATCATCGAGGCCACGATCCTGTCGCTGGCCGGCGGCCTGCTCGGCGTCGGCGCGGCCTGCCTCGCCTCGAACTTCACGATCCTCGGCACCAAACCGACCATCACGGGCGGCTCCGTGCTGCTCGCGGCCGGCGTCTCGATCGCGATCGGCATCTTCTTCGGCGGCTACCCGGCCATCCGGGCCTCCCGCCTCAAGCCGGTGGACGCGTTGCGCCACGACTGACCCCGGCCGGCCCCACCACGTCTTGCCCTGTCAATCCCGAAAGGAATCCACAACCGATATGTCTGATCCAACCAACCCGGCCGCCCAGAGCGGCGACCCGCTCGACATCCTGTCCGCTCCCCCGACCAGCCTGCCGAAGGCCCAGGCTCCCGGCGAAAAGAAGAAGAAGCCCATCCTCACGATCGTGCTGGCCGGCGTCATCGTCCTCGCGGTCGGTTTCGCGGGCGGGTTCTTCACGGGCCGCGGCACCGCGTCGAAGAACACCGCGTCGACGGGTATGCCCGGCAACTTCGCGGCCCGCATGGGCGCACGCGGCGGCCTCCCGAGCGGCGCGGCCTCGGCCTTCCCGGGCGGCAACGCTTCCGGCGCGGCCAACATGAGCCGCGCGGCCGGCCAGATCACGGCCATCGACGGCGACACGATCACGATCAAGACCACCGAGGGCACCACCGTCAAGGTGACCACCTCCAGCGACACGAAGGTCTCGGAGATCACCTCCGGCGCGACGAGCGACCTGAAGGTCGGCGACCAGATCACGGCCGCCGGCACCGGCTCCGACACGGCCGGCATCACGGCCTCGACGATCACATCCGGCGACGAGACGAGCCTCATGGGCGGGTTCGGCGGCGGCTTCGGGCGCGGCGGCATGCCGAGCGACATGCCCTCCGGCGGCGGCCAGATGCCGAACGCGGGCGGTGGCGCCGCCGGCAACGGGCAGTGAGCTAACCCACACACACCTCGGGCGGGGTCGGGCGGTGTCCCGG